>CAYFWA010000664.1:0-4403 GCA_964346625.1 uncultured Myxococcales bacterium | reverse complement strand
CTCGCGAGCAACTTCACGATTTCGCTACGACGTCCAAACTGTTCGGTGCTCTAGCAGTCGTAGCTGCGTGTGCTTGCCCAGCCCGACGCGGTCGCCCGGTTGCAGGCTTGCGTAGAGCACCGGCTCTCCGTTCACGAAGGTGCCGTTGGTGCTGCCGAGGTCACGCACGGTGCCGCCCTGGGCGGTGATCACGAGCTCCGCGTGGCGGCGCGAGACCGTGGGATCGTCGATGACGACGAGGGCGCTTTGACCGCGGCCGACAAGGTAGGTGCCCGGGGCGAGGCGGGGGAAGCGATCGCGCTGGCCGTCGGTCTGGATGCGTAGCTGCGCGTGGGGTTCGTGAAACGCCGGCGAGTCGAGGTCGCGGTAGCGGGCGGCGTGGCGATGATCGGAGGGCGCGTGTCCGGACACGGCGCGGTGCGCGTGGCCGGACACATCGCTGCTCGCGTCGCTGGGCACGTCGCTGGGCAGATCGCTGGGCTCGTCGGTGGGGGTGACGGCGAGATGGACGGGGTGGCCCTGGTAGCAGAGCACCGAGGCGACGATACCGTCGAAGGCGTAGTGGAGCTCCTGGGCGCCGGGGGCGTGGCCGGCGGCGGGGCGGGTGACCAGGGGGCGCTGATCCGCGAGGGCGGCGAGGATGTTCCCGGTAGCGTCGGGGGGCGCAATCGGGGTGGCACAGGGCGCGTCGGACAGAGCCTCGAGGGCGGCGCCGCGCACGAGGCGGCTGGCGTAATGGTCCAGCAGGGCCGGCGAGCCGAAGCAGTCCAGGCTGGAAAAGCCGTGGAGGCCGGCGCTGGGCGTGCCGGGGGTAAACAGCGCTAGGCCGAGCTGCGGGATCTGGGGCTGGTGCGCCGGCGCGGCGCAGGCGCGGGCGTACTCGTCGAGGCGGCCGCGCTGGTGGGCGAGCCCGCCGGTGAGGGCGCCGGTGCGCGTGGCCTGGTGCGTGCCGCTGCGCTGCAAGGTATCGCTGACGCGGCGCCACACGGCCTGCTGGTTGGTGCGACGGCGGCCCGAGGTCCGGAGGCTGGTGATCATGGTGCCGTGCACGGTGGAGCGCACGGCCGGGCTGGCGGCGGCGCGCGCGGGCGTGAAGTGACGCTGGCGCCCCGCGCCGCCCTCCCAGCGGTGCTGCTCCACGCAGCTCACGGCCACGGTGGCCCCGGCGCCGGGGGCGATGAGCATCGACGCGTTGAGCACGCGGTCCTGCCGGCCGCCGGAGACCAGCTCACCGGCCATGGCGAACAGCAGCGCGTCGCCGCGGTTTTCCACGCGGAGCTGGCTCACCCGGCCGCCGTCCACCTCGCCGACGCGCGCGGTCCCCGCAGCCACGGCGGCGGTGAGGGGCAAAAGCGGCGGGAAGGACCGCGGCGATGGGCCGGCCGACGCTTTTCCCTGCCCCGGTTGGGGACGTACGAGGCGCACGGCCTGCAGCCCTTGATGGACGCGAAGGCCGGCGGGCTTGAGCTGCCGAATGAACTCGACGATGGGCGCCCAAGGAGAGGACTTCCGGGCGGAGGATCGCATGAGGGGTGGGGTCATCGGGGGGCCTCCTGGGTGCTGGGTGCGCGGCGTGAATTCGCGTTCGTTGAATGCACAGAGGATATGCACGAGGCGTTCCAGGAACCGATGGCTCACGAATCATAAACCGTCATGAAAACAGAATGATGTAACGCATGGACTCAAACCTTCCTGCCACCAGGCGATAGCAGTTGCATTGCTGCACAAAATATGTGCAAAATGGGCTGAAGCCATGCACGAAGAACCCACGAGCGGACGTTACTTTCGGAGATCCCGGTGAACACCGAGGCTCCCTTCGTCGCCGAGGCCGGCTGGTACGTGGATCTGCCCGGCCCCGCCGAGTGGGTGCTGGGCCGCAGGTACGCCAGGCTCTCCAAGGCCGACCGCAAGGCCGCCGACGCCCAGGCGTGGCTGTATCGCCTGGATCGCGGCAAGCTGCAAAACGCGCTGGCCAGCCTGGGCGAGAAGCGTGGGCGGGCGACCCTGGCCTCGGCGCTCGCGGCAGAAGACGCCCTGCGCTGGAACGAGCTCGAGGAGGCGCTGGAAGGCTATCGCCACCTCGCCAGGCGCACCGCGGTGGCGGGCGGCGCGGTGGCGGCCTGGGCGCGGCTGCGGGAGGTGGAGGTGCTCGAACGCGCCGGTCGGGGAGCGGAGGCCAGCGCCCGGCTGGAGGCGGCGCGGATCGCCAACGCGGACGCGGCGGACCCACGCGGCGAGCTGGCCACCCTGCGCGCCGTGGTGGCGGCCCGGCTGCGGTTCCGCCAGGGCGACCCGGCAGGCGCACTGGAGCGGCTGGAGACCGACCCGCCGGCCAGCAACCGCCCGGGCCCGGTGCGCGGGGCCTGGCTGCGGGGCCAGGCCATCTACACCAGCCTCAGCGGCCGCGCCGATCGCGCCCTGGGGCAGCACTGGCGGGCCCTGGACTGCTTCAAGGGGCTGGGCGACCGCTATCATCTGGTGAAGCAGTACACGTCCCTGGCGCAGACCTTCCTCGAGGGCGGCGAGCTGGATCACGCCGACCTCTACGGAGACAAGGCGGCCGAAGCCCTCGGGAGCCTGTCGCACCCCCACCTGCAGGCCCTGGTGAAGTCCCGGCGGGGAATGATCGCCCTGCTGCGGGGGGAGCTGGACCGGGCTCGGACGCTGTTTGCCGAGGATCTGAAGCTCAGCCAGCAGGCGGGGCTGCGGCCAGGCCGGTACTACGCCCGCCGCAACCTGGGCAAGGTGCTGGCGCGCCTGGGGCTGAGGGCCGAGGGCGCAGATCATCTGGCGGCCTCGCACCGTGGCTTTCGGCACTACGGGGATCCGGTGAACCTGCGCCTCTCGCGCACCGAGGAGATCGCCGCGCGGCTCGATGACGCGACGGTTCCCGAGGCCCCCCCGCTCGACGAGTGGCACGCGGAGCTCGAGTCCATGGCGGCGTTCTTCGCCGAGCGCGGTCGCGAGGCGCTGCGGTCCCAGGTCGACGCGGTCCGGGCGCGCCTGCTGGTGCGCCAGGGTCGCCTGCCCGAGGCGCGGGCGCTCATCGAGCAGGTGACGGGCGCGCTGCGGCGGGCGCGGCGGGGGGACCGGCTGGTGGAGTTCCTGTGCGCCGTGGCCGAATCGTACCCGCGCGAAAGCCAGGCGGAGGCCAAGGTCGGCGCCGGGGCGAAGGCCGATTCCAAGGCGGAGGCCGAGGCCTACCTGCGCCAAGCCTACCGCGAGGCGGAAAACTCGGGCCAGTACTGGGCCGCGCGACGCGTGCTCAAGATGCTCGACGAGCGAAGCGAGCTGGCGGCCCTGGACCTGGCGCGGGCCCCGAGGATCCCCACCGGGCTCACGGTGGAGTCGGCGGGCGCCGAGCGGCAGGGCTTTTACGACGAGAGCCGCTCCGCGCCCTTCCGCCGGCTGCTGCAGGAGGCGCGCAACGTGGCGCGCTCCGACATCACGGTGCTGGTGCTGGGCGAGACCGGCGTGGGCAAGGACTGGCTGGCGCAGCACATCCACCGCCACGGCCCCCGCGCCGACCAGGTCTACCGCGCCTACAACTGCGGCGCCGTGGCCGAGTCGTTGCTGGAGGCCGAGCTGTTCGGCTACGAGCAGGGCGCCTTCACCGGCGCGGAGCAGTCCAAGGTGGGCCTGTTCGAGGCCGCGGACGGCGGCACGGTGCTGCTGGACGAGGTGGGCGAGCTCTCGCCCCGGGCCCAGGCGGCGCTGCTGCGGGTGCTGGACCAACGCGTGGTCCAGCCGGTGGGCTCCACCCAGCCCCGGGAGGTGGATGTGCGCGTCCTCGCGGCCACCAACCGCGACCTGGCCGAGGACGTGGAGGCGGGGCGGTTTCGCGCGGACCTGTACTACCGCCTGGCGGTCTACAGCCTGCGCATTCCCCCGCTGCGCGAGCGGCCCGAGGATCTCCCGCTGCTCGTGCAGCACTTCCTCGAGCGCATGGGCGACGCCCTGCAACGGCAGATCCGCGGCGTGGACGACGCCGCCCTGGACGCGCTCATGCGCTACCCCTGGCCCGGCAACCTGCGAGAGCTCGACAACGTGCTGCAGGCCGCCGTGCTCCGCTGCCAGGGGCGCGGCCGCACCATCCGGCGCAAGCACCTGCCCGACCCTATCGCCGAGCCCAGCGGCCTGCTCCCCCTCACGCGCTTCGCGAGCCTCGCCAACCTGGAAAAAAAACACATCAAGGACGCGCTGCGCCAGGTTCGCGGCAACCAGAGCGAGGCCGCCAAGCTGCTAGGAATCCACCGCAACACCCTGGCCAACAAGCTCCGCAAATACGGCATCGAGGGGTGAGGGGGGGCGAGAACGGCGGAGAAACGGCTAGCGATCGGGAGGTGTGGGAGGGAAGGTCCTCGGGCAGATACGAGTCGGCGGCGGCGTCCGTGTCGGCCAGG
>CAYFWA010000663.1:0-4412 GCA_964346625.1 uncultured Myxococcales bacterium | reverse complement strand
GCGCCGCGTCCGCCGGCGCCGCGTCCGCCGGCGCCGCGTCCGCCGGCGCCGCGTCCGCCGGCGCCGCGTCGGTCGACGCTGCGTCGGTCGGCGCCGCGTCCGCCGGCGCCGCGTCGGTCGACGCCGCGTCGCTCCCTGGGCCCCCGTCGCGCTGCAGCCCCAGGCCGGTGCTGTCGAACACGCAGGCGCCAAGGCCCCACACGGCCAGCACGGCCAGCACGGCCAGCACGGCCCGCACGGCCATCCCATCCCGCACGGCCATCCCATCCCGCACGACCATCCCATCCCGCACGACCATCCCATCCCGCACGACCATTCCCCGAGTTGGGTTCAGTATTCGATTGAAAACGCTATTGTGACGCATTCCATGATTTTAGACCGGAATCGCCGCGTCATGCAACTCACGAAAAAGCCGCCTCAACAACATCCGAATCCCGGCCCGAATCCCGGCCCGAATCCCGGCCCGAATCCCGGCCCGAATCCCGGCCCGAATCCCGAACCCTACTCCTCCCACCCCTACCGATCGCGCTCCTATCCCGCGCCGAAGACGAAGTAGACGGTGAGCACGGCGAACAGGGAGTAGTTCAGAAAGTCCTCACGCCAGGGGACGTAGAAACGCGACTCCACCGAGACGCTCAGGCCGAAGGGCCAAAACCGCGCCGCGGCGTCCTCGCGGGGCATGCGGTAGATGAACCCGAGGCCCGCCACCAGCTCGGCGCGCCCCGAGGCCGGCTCGGTGAACAGGTCCTGGTCCGAGGCGGTGAGGGCGCCCCCCGCCCCCACCATCAGATACAGCGGCCCCAGCGCCCGCCACAGCACCTCGCCGCAGACCGAGAGCATCTCGAAGCGGCCGCTGCGGCTCGCCGGCCGGGGTCCCTGATCCGCGGCCGGGCCCCAGAGAAATGCATAGTGCGTGTCGATGAGCACGGCCAAGCCATAGCGGCCCACGTCGAAGCCCGCGCGCAGGTTCAGCGGCAGGGCCGCGGCGTAGCGGGAGCGGTTCTCGTCGGCGCGACGGGTGCGCGCCAGCCCACCCCCCACCCCACCGCCGACAAAGAAGCCGAAGCCGCCGCGGAACGCCCCGGCCCACTCCTCTTCGGCCCGCGCGCTCGGCGCCGACGCGGTGAGCAGGGCGGCCCCGAGGAGCAGGGCGATGCCTCCCTTCGGGATCACGCCCCCTCCCCTTCTTCCCGGCGGGCGGACCGGTGGTGACGGCTCCGCCGGCGGCGCAGCCCGAGCGCGAGGAAAAGCAGCGTCAACCCGAGGGCGCCGGAGGCGCCGGACCCCGGGAAGGCCCCGGACCCCGGAGAGGCCCCGGCGGCGCAGCCGCAGCCCTCGTCACAGGGGCAGTCCTGACAGGTCGGGGTGGCGTCTCCAGCGTCCGCCGCGTCCACCGCGGGCCCCGCGTCCACCCCGGGCCCTGCGTCCGGGGCCACCTCGGGCTCCACCTCGAAGAAGGCCAGGATGCGCCCCATGATCTCGGCGCGCTGCTCGTCGTCGGCCACGCCCTCGAGGGGAAAGCCCAGCAGCACGGTGGCCCCGGGCGGGCCCTCCGAGCGCAGCGCCGCGGGGGGACCCCCGCCGCCGTAGGCGGCGAAGGCGGTCGTGCCCTGGGTGCCCGTGAGGCCATCGGGCGTGCCCACGTCGTAGCCCCGCGCGCCGGCCAGGGGCGCGCCGTCGTGCAGCGCGAAGTCCCCCACGCCGTCGAGCAGGGCCCCGGCGGTGGGGGTCACCGCGTAGCCGCCGCCGCCCGCCGCGGCGTCGGTCCACAGCGTGAGCTGCAAAAACGCCTGGTCCGCGGCGTCTCCGGCCTGCAGGTGGCTCGCCACGTGGCTGCCCGAGACCAGCAGGTTGCCGCCGCTGGCCACGTAGGTAGAGAGCCGATCCCGCAGGCTGGCGGTCAGCGAGCGCGTGGCCGACACGCCCCGGCCCGCCAGGTAGTCCACCACCTCGTACTGCTCCAGCACCAGCGCCGCGGCGCCGCGGTGATGGACCGAGTCGAAGGGCACCTCGAAGCGAGCCGCCTCGGGCCCGTGGCGGCGGACCCCGGCCGAGCCCCGCATCCGCTCGAGCACCAAACGATCCACGGTGCCGAGGTAGGTGCCCGTGTTCTGCGCCCACAAAAGGCCCGCGTCCTCGCGATCGAAGCCGTCCACGATGAGCAGGGGCGCGAGGCCCGAGGGGCTCGCCATGACCCCCACCACCGGCGAGGGCAGCGACTCACCGCCGGCGTTGACCGCGGTCACCCGGAAAAACCGCACCTCCCCCGGTGCGAGGTCGTCGAGCGTCACCTGCCGCACGTCCCCCACGTCGAGGCCTTCGTCGAAGGCCTGGCCGTTGGGTCCCTGGTAGAGCCGGTAGCGCTGCGGCGGGTCCCCCCCCGCGGCGTCGGGATCCGGGGGCTCCCAGGAGATCTCCACCTGTCCGGGGCCCACGTTGCGCGCCGCCGGCGCCACGGGGGGCTCGGGCACGAACACCGGCGCCACGCCGTCGCGGGCGGCGAAGTAGCGCACGATCCCCTGGTACACCGCGCGCCCGAGGATGCGGCGAAACGCCGCCTCCTTGAGGTCCTCCACGTCCTCGGGCAGGTCGTGGAAGGCGGCCTCGAGCAGCGCGGCGGGCATCTCGGGGTTGTTGCTGGGGTTGAGCTCACCGAACCAGGCGCACCGGCGCCCGCGATCGGTCCAGGCCGGGTCCCACACCGCCTGCACGTCCCCGATGATCTCCCCCAGCACGAGATCGGCCAGCTCCGCGCTGCCCGCGGTGGCGTCGGTGCCGTCGCAGTAGCCGTGGGAGTTGGGCCAGTAGATGTAGATCGACGTCCCGGTGCCGCCGCCAGCGTTGGAGTGCCACGAGAAGTACGCCGCGTCCTCGCCGTCCTCGTGGACCCAGGCGGCGAAGCGCGAGCGCGCGCCCACGTCGTCGGAGCGATCCGTGCCCGAGGTGTCGTAGACCGCCGCCGGCGCGCCGGCGTACTGGGCGTGGTAGCGGCTGTTTTCCAGGTAGCGCGGAAACAGCGAGGGCCCCCCGCCGCGGTCCATGATCCCCAGGCCTCCGCCGAGACGCACGGCGTCGGTGGAGACGTTGCTGCCGGCGTCCGCCGAGTCGTTGTGCAGTTCCACCGCCCCCCGGTCCGGATCGAACCCCGCGGCGAACCAGAACCGGCCCAGCAGCACCCAGGTGCCGCCGTGGTGCTGCTGGTTCACCCGGAAGTGCGCCTCTCCGCCGGGGTGACGCACCACGTAGTGGGCGTCCGAGGCTCGCCCGCTCCACGCGCTGTAGGACACGTACACGTTGTAGAACCCGTCTTCGGGCACCTCGAAGGTGTAGCGCACCCGCGCCGTGGGCTCGGCGGCGGACTCCAGCAGGCGGTTTCCCCCCTGGGCAAAGGGGTTGGTGGTGCCCCCCAGGGGCCCGGTGAGCCGGCCGTAGCCCGCCAGGGTGGAGTCGGAAAAAAGCGCCGCGTCCCCGATCTCCTCCACCGCACCGTCGTCCGGGTACCCGAGCCCGTCGGCGTCGTCGAGCACCACCATCTGGTCGTTCAGATCCACCTCCCGCACGGGCACCACGTGGGCCGAGGCGTTCCACAGGTACGGGATGAGAAACTGGATGACGTGCTCGGCGTTGGAGAAGTCCTCCACGATGCCCAGGGAGTTGGGGCGCTGGGTCTCCCAGCGCGCCGAGTCCGGGTCCCAGGTCCAGCCGTGGCCGGGGCTGAGGTAGATGGTCTTGCCCGCCAGAAAGCCCTGGGGCCGAGACGTCCGCGCGTCCTTGGTCAGCCGCCCCACGCCCCCGGTGCGCGTCACCAGGGCCCCCTGCACCGGCGGCACCACGCCCTCGTGGGCCCGGCGGGGCACCGGCTCCAGATCGGGGCCCACGTAGCCGCGCTCCCACGGCTCGATGCGGGGAGGGGGCAGGTCCCCCGGCGCGGGATCCCCGCCCGGGTTGGCCACCGCGCGCGTCCCCATCCCCGGCAGCATCTCGACCCCCAGACCCAAGCCCAAGCCCAAGCCCAAGCCCAGGCAGACAACGGTCCCCACCGTCAGCAACGCCAGCCGCGCTGGCCGCACCCGGCGTCGGGAAGGGTTGGATCGGCTCACGGGTCACCTCCGATCCCGAACGATAACACAGGTGACCTGGGGCGGGGGCTTTGGCGATCGCGTCACCCGCGCGATTCACTCGCGCGGGGAGGGGGGATGGGACATCCCCGGATCCAGCAGCCAAACCGCTAGACCCCGAGCTGCATGAATCGACAGACCGCTAATATCTGCACCGAGACACAAAAAGCAGGCCGGGCTGACTGGGAGCGAAGCGACCTTTGGGGGAGGGGACCCGCGCGATTCACTCGCGCGGGGAGGGGGGATGGGACATCCCCGGATCCAGCAGCCAAACCGCTAGACCCCGAGCTGCAT
>CAYFWA010000662.1:1889-4414 GCA_964346625.1 uncultured Myxococcales bacterium | reverse complement strand
CATGGGCGGGGCGGCGGCGCCGGCGTCGGCGTCGGCCGCGGACGCCCCGGCCGCCCGCGGTCGGGCCCGGGCCGCGCGGCGGCGTGCCTCGGGAGCGGTGCCCGAGGCGGCGCCCCCGCCTCCGGGCGCCGACCCGGTGGACAGGCGGTCGCCGCTGTCGCCGGAGCCCGACCCGGCGTTGCCGGCCAGAGACTGGGAGGCCTGCAGCGCGACGCTGCCCACGCCCGCGAGACCCAGCAGCAGCAGCACGGCGGAGAGCAGATATCCTTTGACCACGATGAGACCCCCGAGCTGGGCGCGCCGCGGCCCCGGTGGGACCCGGCGGGCTTGGGACCGGGCGGGCAGGCCCGCCGAACGTCCTGGTGGCGCCATTATAGCCGAAGCGCTCGCACGATCCATCTCGTTTCCCCACGATTTCCATCTCTTCCCTCACTGAGGGGGGACCGGCGTCGCGAGGCGTGCACCCGGGGCCCACAATGACTATGATGCCTGCACCATGAGCACCGACCGCTTCGTCCTGGGCACCGCTGGCCACATCGATCACGGCAAGACGGCGCTGGTGCGCGCCGTGACGGGCACCGACACCGATCGGCTCAAGGAGGAAAAGAGCCGCGGCATCACCATCGAGCTCGGGTTCGCCTCGCTGCAGCGGGGCGACGCCGTGGTGGGCCTGGTGGACGTGCCGGGCCACGAGCGGTTCATCCGGGCCATGACCGCCGGGGCCACCGGGGTGGACGCGGTGATGCTGGTGGTGGCCGCCGACGAGGGGGTCATGCCCCAGACCCGCGAGCACCTCGCGGTCTGCTCCCTGCTGGGGGTGCCCACCGGGTTTGTCGCCCTCAACAAGGTGGACCTGGTGGACGACCCCGAGTGGCTGGAGCTGGTGGAGTCGGATCTGCGCGACACGGTGGCCGGGACCTTCCTCGAAAACCAGCCCATCGTCCACTGCTCGGCCGAGACCGGGCAGGGCCTCGAAGCGATCCGCGAGGCGGTGTTCGCCCTCACCGAGACGGTGCCCGCCCGCCAGAGCGATCAGCTCCTGCGGCTTCCGCTCGACCGGGTGTTCACCCTCACGGGCCACGGCACCGTGGTCACCGGCACCCTGGTGGGGGGCGCGGTGTCCGTGGGGCAGCAGGTGGTGGCCGCGCCCTCGTCGCGGCGGGCCACGGTGCGCTCCATCCAGGTGCACGGCGCCGACGTGGAGCGGGCCGAGGCCGGGCAGCGCACCGCGGTGAACCTGCGCGGCGTGGAGCATCACCGGCTGTCGCGTGGGCAGGTGCTGATCCGCCCCGCAGAGATCACCCCCACCCGGCGGCTCGACGCCCGGCTCCGGCTGCTCGACTGGGTGGAGCACCCCATCCGCCGGGGCCAGTCCTACATCTTTTTGCACGGCACCACCCAGGCCCAGGGCGCGGTGGTGCCCCTCGCGGCCGATCATGATCAGGTACAGCCCGGGCGCTCCGAGTGGGTGCAGCTCCAGCTCGATCGACCCCTGCTGCTCTTGCCCGGCGATCGGTTCGTGCTCCAGGGGTTCACGCTCTCGCGCGACCACGGCTCCACCATCGGCGGGGGCGTGGTGGTGCGCTCGCACCCCGGGCGGCGGCGCAAGCGGGACCCGGAGTACGCCGCCCGGCTCGAGCGGCTGGCCGCGGCACCGCCCGCAGAGCGCGTGGCCGAGGAGGTGGCCCTCGCGGGCATGGGCGGCCTGGCGCTACCCAGCCTCTACGAGCGGGTCCCCTACGCGCCGCCCCTGGTGCGCACCCACGTGGAGGCCCTGCGCGAGGCGGGCACCCTGCTCGGCCGCGAGCAGGCGCTTTTGCATCGCGAGGCCTTCGCCCGGCTGCGCCAGCGCATCGGGGAGGTGGTGGCCGCGCTGCAGCAGGCCCAGCCCATGGCCGAGGCGTTCGGCCGGGCCGAGGTGTCGTCGCGGCTGGGCTTCCCCATCGCCGGTGCGCTGTTTGCCCTGGCCGTAGACGACCTCATCGCGCAGGGCGAGCTCGAGGGCGACGCCGAGGGCGTGGCCCCCCCCGGCAGCGCCGAGCGGCAGGCCCGCCGGGAGCTGTCCGAGACGGTGCGCGCCGAGATCGAGGCCGCGGGCCTCGAGCCGCCGCGGCCCCCGGAGCTGGCCCAGCGCCACGGCGTGCGCGAGGCGGACCTGCGCGACCTGCTCACCGCCCACGTCAAGGCCGGCCGCGTGGTGCGGGCCAAAGACGACTTCGTGTTCGGCGCCGAGACCGTGGCCGGCCTGCAGGACCGGCTCGTGGCCTACCTCGAGGAGCACGGCGAGATCACGCCCGCCGAGTTCAAGCAGATGTGCGGAGTGACGCGCAAGTACCTCATCCCGCTGTCGGAGCTTTTCGACGAGCGCAAGGTGACCCTGCGCGTGGGCGACGTGCGCAAGCTCCGCCGGTAGCGCCGCTCGCCCGCGATAAAAACGGCTCACCTGTCTGCGGCTCGCCCGCGATAAAAACGGCTCGCCCGCCTACTGCCGCCGGGGGCCGCCGGAGCCCGGGCCGGGCGCCGGG
>CAYFWA010000662.1:0-1789 GCA_964346625.1 uncultured Myxococcales bacterium | reverse complement strand
CGGCTCGCCCGCCTACTGCCGCCGGGGGCCGCCGGAGCCCGGGCCGGGCGCCGGGCCGCTGCCGCCGTGGCCTCCTCCGGCGCCGCCGGCGTCGCCGGCGTCCCCGTAGTCCCCGTAGCGTCCGTCTCCGGGGCCGGGTCCGGGTCCTCCCCCGCGGCCTGCGCCGGCGTCGCCGTAGTCGCCGTAGTCGCCGTAGTCGCCATAGCGCCCGGCGTCGTCGTAGTCGGCGTAGCGCCCGGCGTCGCCGTAGTCGGCGTAGCGCCCGGCGTCGCCGTAGTCGGCGTAGCGTCCGCCGCCGCGCCCGGGTCCGGGTCCCGGGCCGGCGTCGCCGTAGTCGCCGTAGGGTCCGGGCTCACCTGCGGGCCCGGGCGCCGGTCGGCGCTGGCCGCGATCGCCGTCGCGGGCGGCCTGGCGCGCCGCCGGGGACCAGTCTCCCGAGGGGCGGCCGCGGCCGCCGTCAGGGTGCGGCGCGGGGCGCGAACCGCCCCGGGGCCGTCCGCCCGAGACGCGGGGCTCTGGTCCGGCCCCGGACCCCGGCGCCGGCTCCTCCCACCGGTCGGCCGGGGCGCCCGCGGCCCGGGGGCCCGAGCGGTCCCGGTCGGGCAGCCGACCGCCTCGGTCGATGAGCGTGGCGGGCTCCAGGTCCTCTCCGGGCGCGGCGCCCCTCCCGGCATCGGCCTCGGAGTACGGCGCGGCGGCCGCCTCGTCGGCGCCCGGCGCGCTGCCCTCGCCCGGGGTCGGCTCCAACCGGTCGCCCAGCTTCTCCGAGGTGTCGGCCAGGTCCTCGGCCGAGACCCGCGGCTTGTAGGTCCCCTTGCGGATCTTGCGCTGGCGCCAGGCCCACTCGAGCCACTTGCCCGTGGCGTAGCCCACCACCATGAAGATCAGGGCCCAGACGATGAACGGCAGGCTCACGTCGGTGACGAGCAGAAAGGCAGGCGTGGAGCGCCAGTTCTGGAGCACCACGATGAGGCCCAGCAGCGTGGCCGAGCCGATGAGCACCCCCTTGGGGTGGTTGACGATGTACGCCCAGATCCGCCGGATCACCGGCGGCTTCACCGGCCGGTTGCCCGCCCCGCGTTTTTTCGACTTGCCGCGGCTGGCCTTGTCGGCGCTCTTTTCCGCCACCTTGCCGCCGCGTTTGCTGGCACCCTTGCGTCCCATGGCGAGGGCCATCATAGCTCATTGCGGCAGAATGCCAAACGCCGATCCGCTCAACGCGAGCCGTCGGGCGCCTCCCAGTCGAGGCCCGGTCGTCGCCGGTGCTTCGCGCAGTCCCGCAGGTAGAGGTTGATCAGGGTCTGGTAGGGAATGCCGGTCTCCTCGGCGAGCTCCTTGAAATAGTGGATGGTGTCGGGATCCAGCCGGATGGTGACCTGCTTTTTGAGGGTGCGCGTATAGGGATTCGGGCGCCCCTTTTCGAAGTCATAGTGTTTTTTCATCGTCGGTGTCTCCAGCGATACGCCGCGCGTTCCCGGGGATTCGCGGGCCGCGCAGAGATGATCCGGATGACCTCCTGATCCGGGCGAGCCTGCTGGTCCTTGTCGTCAGCCGGAGCGCGGTAGCAGTGGCTGACCACGAGCAAGCGCAGCGCATCGCTCGCGCCGAGCAGAAGATACCGCTGCTCATCGACCGAGTGGATCGGGTCATCGATCAGCAGGGCCGAGTCGTCCCCAAAGGCGCTCTCGGCCTCGGTGAAAGCCACGCCATGTTTCTGGCGGTTCCGGGTATTTTTCGTTTCATCCCATTCGAATCGTAACATGGCTGCACCTACAACGCCAATACAAAG
>CAYFWA010000661.1:1934-4422 GCA_964346625.1 uncultured Myxococcales bacterium | reverse complement strand
GCCCGTCGTGTCGAGCTGACTCGCGGCGCCCGGATACCGCCCTGCCAGATGGAGGAGGACGTGGTGTTCGTGGTGCTGACCGGCGAGGTGACCTTCCGGGCCGAAAACCAGGTGTCGCGGGTGACCGCGCCCGGAGCGGTCTTCATTCCAGGAGGAGCCACGACGCGCACCATGGAGGCGCACGATGACTCGCTGGTGCTGGCGGTGCTCAGCCGCCCCGCGCCTGACGAGCCGGCCGAAGGGACGCCATGATCTGGCTGTGGGTGGCCGCTGGCGGAGCGCTGCTCCTGTCACTCGTATTTGACCGGCAGAAGACCTGGCAAGGACTGCTCAAGGGGGGGCGGCTGCTCTGGAACATCACGCCGACGCTGGTCGGTGTGCTCGCGCTGGCCGGCCTCCTCGTCATGGTGGTGAGCCCCGCGGCGATGGCCCGGCTCCTCGGGGAGAGCGGGCCGGTGCCGTTCCTTACGGCCCTCGGGGTCGGAAGCGTCGCTCTGATACCTGGCCTCGTCGCCTACCCCCTGGCCGGTGTGCTCCGAGGAGAGGGGGCCTCGGATGCGGTCCTGGCGGCCTTCATCACCACGTTGATGATGGTGGGCGTTTTGACCCTCCCCATCGAAGTGCGGTTCTTCGGCATCCGGGTTTCGTTGACGCGCAACGCGCTGTCTCTGCTCGGCGCGGTGCTCGTCGCGCTCGGGATGACGTGGGTGCTGTCATGAGCGGGGGGCGGCGTGCACTCGTGGCTCTCCGCAAGAGTTGGCCCTGGCTCGCGCTCGCGACGGTCCTGGGGTTCTGGATCTACAGCCGCGTCAGCGGAGAGGGACTCCCGGCGGGACCAACGGCAGAGGGGCGGCTGAGGGACGTCTTTCTCGAGCCGGCGCAGGTGCTCCCTCCGATGTTCCTGCTCATCGGGCTCTTCGAGGTCTGGGTGCCCCGGCGGATCGTCGAGCGTTATCTGGGTAAGGGCGCGGGTGCTGCGGCCATCCCCTGGGTCATGCTGCTCGCCATGATCCAGATGGGGCCGTTGTATGCTGCCTACCCCGTGGCGATGAGTCTCTGGCGCAAGGGATGCACTCCTCGCAACGTCTTCATCTACCTTGGTGCTTTTACCACCGCGAAGATTCCGATGGTGGGTTTCGAGGTCGCCTTCCTCGGCTGGCGTTTTTCGCTCGCCCGCGTGCTCTTGACGATCCCCGTGTTCATCCTCGTCGGCGTCGCGACGGCGCGGCTCCTACCCGAGGGCTACGATCCTCCGGGGCTCAACGAAGCGCCGATGGCTGATTTACACAAAGGCGCAACTTGACGACCGACGTCGAGTGTGCCGGCTCCGCCTCTACGCCGTGCCGATCCGAGCCGGAACCAAAGGTCCCGGCTCCGCCGGGAGCCGTGTCGAGTAGCCGGGGCCAGTTACCCAGCCCCGGCCCTCACCAGATCCTGGCGAGGAGATTTCAACCACCGGATTTCCCCTGGCAGCGGACGCAAAACGGCGTTTCGGGACGCACGCGCAGGCGCGCGTAGCTGATCGGTTCGTCGCAGCGGACGCACTCTCCGTAGTCGCCGGCGCCCAGCTTGGTCAGCGCCTGCTGGATCTGGGCGAGCTGGATCTGAAGGCGATTTCTTCGGGCGGTCGCCATGTGTTGCTGCTGCAGCGCATCCACACGAGTCAGACGCCCGATCGACAGATCCAGACCGACCGGCTTCGCGTCAGCGGACGACGCGGAAAGCCCCTGCTTCACTTCCGCGAGGCGGGACTCGAGCAGCCCCCGCAGGCCTTCGAGTTGCTCCTCGGTGAGCTCCTCGGTGAGCTCCTCGGCATCGCGAGTCATTGCGCCCTCGCGGCGGCGCTAGCAGTTTGCACGAGCACCACGGTGCTGCGTTCGTATTCTCCGGTCTTCCTCTTCATCGTTTCCCTTCGAAGCAATCGTTTCACATTATTACGCAATAACAAATTATTACTCAATAAAAAGCATTCGATGAGACGGGGCTGCCTGACGCGAGACGACAGGTAGGAGCCCCCCACGAGGAGCACCCCGATGCCTGAACCGACGCGATCTGAGATCTCATCGTGCGGCTCGAGGTCTCATCGTGCGACCTGACGACATCGGCGGCCACTTGCGCCGGGGGCGAGGTGAAGGTCACGAGTTGGCAGTAGGCCTGGCCATCCAGCCACAGCGTGCCACATGGGACCCGAAGCGCCTCACCATGGGATCCCCGTGTCTCAATATCTCTGCGCCGAGGGCACCCAGGGGGATCTCGATCATCCGGAGAGCCGTTTCCCGCGAGGCCATGGCCATGGCGCTGACCGTGATGGCTGCTCGCGTCTCGCAGGGTCGATGACCCGTACCGGGTCGCTAGCGACGCCGGGTACGTCGGCGACGCCGGCTACGCCCACGACGCCCGAGTTCTTGCTGCAGATTCCAGCTCCTGACTCCGGAAAGACCAGAGCACGCGAGCTCCCTGGCACCCGAACCCCGCGAGCAGAGGGACA
>CAYFWA010000661.1:0-1834 GCA_964346625.1 uncultured Myxococcales bacterium | reverse complement strand
GTATCGAGACCCGTATCGAGACCCGTATCGAGACCCGTATCGAGACCCGTATCGAGACCCGTATCGAAACGCGGCGAACAGAGCTCCCGCCCAGACGAGGTGTGGTGAGACGAAAGGAGACGGTGACATGAGCGATGAAAAAACTGGCGAGCGCAAGCCCACCACCACCGACGCGGGCCGGCCGGTGGCCTCGGACGAGTACTCCCTGACGGTGGGGCCCGACGGGCCCCTGCTGCTGCAGGACAGCTACCTCATCGAGCAGATGGCCAACTTCAACCGGGAGCGGATCGCCGAGCGGCAGCCCCACGCCAAGGGGGCGGGAGCCTTCGGCTACTTCGAGGTGACCCAGGACGTGAGCGCCTACACCAAGGCGGCGGTGTTCCAGCCGGGCACCAAGACCGACACGCTGATCCGGTTCTCCACCGTGGCCGGAGAGCGGGGGAGCCCGGACACCTGGCGCGATCCCCGGGGATTCGCCCTCAAGCTCTACACCACCGAGGGCAACTACGACATGGTGGGCAACAACACGCCCGTTTTCTTCATTCGGGATCCCATGAAGTTCCAGCACTTCATCCGCTCCCAGAAGCGGCGGGCCGACAGCGGGCTGCGCGACCACGACATGCAGTGGGACTTCTGGACGCTGTCACCCGAATCGGCCCACCAGGTGACCTGGCTCATGGGGGACCGGGGCATCCCCAAGACCTGGCGCCACATGAACGGCTACTCGAGCCACGCCTATCTGTGGGTCAACGCCAAAGGGGAGCGCTACTGGGTCCGCTACCACTTCAAGACGGACCAGGGCATCGGCTTTCTCACGCAGGAGGAGGCCGACCGGATCGCCGGCGAGGACGCGGACTACCACCGGCGCGACCTGTTCGAGACCATCAAAAAGGGGGAGTACCCGAGCTGGACGCTGAAGGTGCAGCTCATGCCCTTCGACGAGGCGGAGACCTACCGGTTCAACCCCTTCGATCTGACCAAGGTCTGGCCCCACGGGGATTACCCGCTCCACGAGGTGGGCAAGCTGGTGCTCAACAGAAATCCCACCGACTTCCACACCGAGATCGAGCAGGCCGCCTTCGAGCCCAACAGCTTCGTGCCCGGCATCGGCCCCAGCCCCGACAAGATGCTGCTCGCGCGCCTGTTCTCCTACGCGGACGCCCACCGCGCTCGCCTGGGAGTAAACTACAAGCAGATCCCGGTGAACCGCCCCAAGGCGCCGGTGCACAGCTACAGCAAGGACGGCGCGATGCGCGTGCAGAACGTGCAGGACCCGGTCTACGCCCCCAACTCCAAGGGCGGCCCCCGGGCCGACGGTGAGACCTACCCCGAGGCGGAGGTCTGGAACGCCAGCGGCGAGTTCGTGCGCGCCGCCTACACCCCACGCAAGGACGACGACGACTTCGTGCAGGCCGGCACTCTGGTGCGCGAGGTCATGGACGACGCCCAGCGCGACCGCCTGGTCTCCAACGTGGTGGGCCACCTCCAGGACGGGGTCACCCAGCCGGTGCTCGAGCGGGCGCTCGACTACTGGCGCAAGATCGACCTCGACGTCGGAGACCGCATCGCCAAGGCCTTCGAGTAGGGCTGACCGGCTCGAGTAGCCCGGGCAGTTACCCGGCCGGGCTACTCGAGGGCTGACCGGACAGGACGCAGATCGGGGCTCAGGTCTCGTTTTCCGGAGCGACCTCCGAGGGGAACAGACGATGCCCCTCGAAGACCGTCAATACCTCGATCGCGTCCTGACCGACGAGGTAGACGATTCGGTAGTTGCCATAAATCACCTCTCGCAGGTCTGGAATCGAGCGCTCCGGTACGACTCTTCCGGCTAAGG
>CAYFWA010000660.1:0-4440 GCA_964346625.1 uncultured Myxococcales bacterium | reverse complement strand
GGGGATGTCCCCTCCCCCCTCGCCCGAAAAAAGCGCGGTTTTTCCGGGCTCACCCCCAATCATCGCGCTTCGCGCCGCTGCACGGAAAGGCGACAATTCGCCGTTTCGCGCAATTCCGTTCCTACGGGACACCTGAACGGTTACTGCACGCTCACCTACGCCGAGCTGGACGGGAATCTCAACCGCTTCGTCCACGGGCTCCGGGAGCTGGGCCTGGGCCCTGGGGACCGGATCGGGCTCATGGCGCCCAACGGTTGGGAGTACCTGCTGGGCTTCTTCGGCGCCCTGCGAGGCGGCTACGCCGCGGTCCACGTGAGCTACCGGGCGACCTCCGACGAGCTGCGCTACTACCTGGACCACGCCGAGCCCCAGGCCCTGCTGTTCTCCCCCGCGTGCTGGGACACGGTGCGCGCGGTGCGCGACCGTCACCCCACGCGGGAGCTGCACTGGCTGTGCACCGAGGCCCTGCCCGACGCCCCGGCGGTGCGCAGCCTCCCGCGGCTGCTGCAGGGTCAGCCCGACGGGTTTCCCCGCGGCCAGGGCAACCTGCTGGCCCGGGCGGGGCTGCGCCGTCTCGCCCGGATGCCCAGCCTCGTCTACACGTCAGGCACCACGGGCAAGCCCAAGGGTGCCGTGCGCGACTTCGCGCGCATGGGCCCAGTGGAGATGACCCGGATCCTGGATCGCCTGCCCTTGAAGGCCGGGGAGCGTCACCTGGTGGTGTGCCCGCTGTATCACAGCGGCGCCCAGGCCTTCGCGGCCTTCCACTCGGCGGGGGGCTCCACGCTCTTTACCCTGCCCCACTTCGAGGCCGAGCAGACCCTGCGCCTGCTTTCCGAGCAGCGCATGGACTCGGTGTTCCTGGTGCCCACCATGATCCAGCGAATCCTGGAGCTGCCCGCGGCCCTCCGGCGCCGCTACCGGCCCAGGCTGCGCTGCCTCGTCTCCGGGGCCGCCCCCTTCCCCCAACCCCTACGCGAGCGCGCCATCGACTACTTCGGCCCGGTGGTGCACGACTTCTATGGCACCACCGAGGTGGGCTGGGTCACCCTGGCGAGCTCCGAGGAGATGCTCGCCCGCCCCCACACCGTGGGGCGCGCCATCGCCGGGAGCCGCATCCTCATCCTCGACGAAGCGGGTGACCCCCAGCCCACCGGTGAGGTGGGCGAGATCTGGGTGGCCAGCGAGCAGACCATCGAGGGCTACTATCGCAACCGCCGGGCCACCGAGCAGAGCCGCCGCGGGGACGCCCAGGCCTCCGGCGACCTCGGTTGGCTCGACGATGACGGCTACCTGTATCTGGCGGGTCGCTCCAGCGATCTGATCATCACGGGGGGCGTGAACGTCTACCCCGCCGAGATCGAGCAGGTGCTCCAGCGACACCCGGATGTGCGGGAGGCGGCGGTGCTGGGCCTGCCCGATGAGCAGTGGGGCGAGCGGGTGGCGGCCTTTCTCGAGGGCCCCTCCCCGGAGCGGGAGCGCGCCCTGCGCGAGTGGGCGCGCGAGCGGCTCACCGGGGCCAAGGTGCCCAAGACGTGGGTCTTTCGCGACGAGCTGCCGCGCAACCCCACCGGCAAGGTCCTCAAGCGCCAGCTCCGTGAAGAGCACCTCGGCGAGGAAAAAGACGTGGAAAGCGCCCCTGGCGACGAGCCGCAGCGGAGGAGCCCGTGAGCACCCCGCCCATCCTCGAGCCCCGCGGCCGGGAGGCCGGGATCATCGATCCCATCCGGCTCTATCGCAAAAAGCGCCGCATCCCCTCCCGCGTGGTGCTCTGCTTCTTCTGGGAGCTGCTGCGCGACGCCGCCCGCCGCGGCGAGCTGACCCTGCGCCACCGGCTGCGGGGCGAGGGGGAGCCCGTCCCCGTGTACACCGCAGGCCGCGGCCGCCACGCCGTCACCGTGGCCTGGCCTGGTGTCAGCGCCCCCTTCGCCGCCTCCATCCTCGAGGAGCTCGTGGGCCTGGGCGGGCGCCAGTTTTTGTGCTGCGGCTCCGCCGGCGTGCTCGACGGACGCATCCCGGTGGGGATGCCCATCGTGATCACCAAGGCCCTGCGCGACGAGGGCACGTCCTACCACTACCAGCGCCCCGGGCGCTGGAGCCACCCCGACCGGGGCGCCACGGCCGCCCTCAAGGAGGCCTGCCGCCGCGCCAAACTGCGCTACCGCGTGGGCGCGAGCTGGACCACCGACGGCGTGTACCGCGAGACCCCGAAGCTCATCCGCGAGCGCCGCGCCGAGGGCTGCCTCGCCGTGGAGATGGAGGCCGCCGCCTTCTTCGCCGTAGCCCGCTACCGCCAAGTCCCTTTCGGCCAGATCCTGTACGCCGGCGACGACGTGAGCGGGGAGCGCTGGAGCCACCGCGACTGGCTCGGCCAGCGGCAGGCCCGCGAGGTCCTGTTTCGCCTCACCCTGGACGCCGCCCGTCACCTGGACCGTTCCAGCGCTGAACCAACGAAAGTCCGCTAACGACGCCCCAGCCCAGGAGGACCCCATGACCCGCTACGTCGTCCACCCCATCGTCACCGGCCTCAACGCCACCGATCAGGGCATCATGACCTACCAGCGCCACTACGGCGAGCGCATCCACATCCCCATCTACGTCTACTATCTCGAGGACGACGCGGGCGGGCCCCGGGTGCTCATCGACACCGGCCTCGAAGACTTCATGGTGGACGAGAGCACCGCCGCCGAGCTCGGGCTGACCGTGGAGACCTTCGTCGACGGGCTGGCCCGCTTCGGCCTGGAGCCCCCCGACGTGGACGTGGTGGTGCACACCCACCTGCACAACGACCACTGCGAAAACGACGCCCTGTGCGAGAACGCCACCGTCTACGCCCAAGCCGCCGAGCTCGCCTTCATGCGCGACCCCCACCCCCTGGACCACCGCTATGACGCCGACTATCTGGAGGGCTGCGACGTGAAGGCCCTCGAAGGTGAGGAAGAGATCCTCCCTGGGATCCGGGTGATCCCATCGCCGGGCCACACCCCCGGCGGTCAGTCGGTGATCGTCGATCTACGCAGCGGCCGTCGCGCGCTGTTCACGGGGTTCTGCTGCAACGAGCGCAATTTCCCCGACGTCGGCCCGGCGGTCTGTCCCGGCGTGCACACCGACGCCCTGCAAGCCTGGGACAGCATCAACCAGGTCAAGACCCTGCAGGCAGCCGGCGACGTGGATCTCGTGGTCCCCTGCCACGCACTGTGGCCGGGGCAGCAGGGGCGCATCGAGTAACCGTGAGGTTCACGGCACCTCGCGCAGGCGGGTCTTGTAGTCCTCGCGTGGCGGGGCCGGGGGAAGCTCCTCCGGGTAGCCCATGGCCAGCAGGGCCACCACCTGGGCCCCCTCGGGCACTCCCAGGATGGGCCGCGACGGGGGCGCCGCGCCCACCGAGAGCCAGACCGAGCCCACCCCGCGGCTCCAGGCGGCCAGGCACATGTTCTGGACCGCGGCCGCGGCGCTGGCGGGGTTCTCCACCGCGTCCAGCGGCTTCTCGCCCGGCTGGCTGAGCACCGCCACCATGTAGGGGGCGCCGCCGAAGTCCTCCTTGAGTGACTCGATGGCCTTGCGCTTGGGCTCCGGTAGATCCGGCGACGCGAGGAGCTCCTCGGCCTTGGTCCGCAGTAAGCCGAGCAGCTTCCCGCGAGACTGGGCGCCCACCACCACGAACTCCCAGGGCTGGCTGTTGCCGTGGGAGGGGGCCCACATGCCCGCCTCGAAGATGTCGTCGAGCACCGCCTGGGGGATGGGATCGCTCTTGAAGCTCCGAACGGTTCGTCTTTCCTTGATGGCTTCGATCAGGTCCATGGCCGACTCCTTTGATTGGGTTTGATGGAAGTGGGGTTCTGCCCCTGTTCCGCACCCCCCGCGGCTCCCGCCTCTTCGCGCCCCGGCCGGCCTCGCCCTAGCGCTTGGCCGTCGTTCCAGCCCTCCCCTTGGCCTGTCGGGCCGAGGGACGGACGGGCTTGTCGGAAAAGTACCGCTGAATCTCCCGCGCCATCCGCCGCACCGATCGCCTCACCCGGGGAACTTCGAAAGACTCGGGCAAAACCGACGAGATGGCGAGAAAGTACGCATAGCGCACGCGGGTCCAGCCGGCCAGCTTCGGGTGCGCCTTCAGCTCGATGCCTCCCTCGGCGGCCTGGAAGCTCCCCTGCACCATCTTCCAGTGAGTGCGGTGGCTCACCGGATCATAGACGGTACGGGTGCGCATGTACGCGCCGTCTGGATGCGTGAGCACCATGCGGTGGATCTTCACCCTCCCGTCTTGTTCTTCTTCGAGGAGCTTGCAGCTCGCCACCCCCTTGAGCACCTTGGGAAGATTCTCGCAGCTCCGCAGCACCTGCCACGCCCGGGACACCGACACGTCCAGGTTGAAGTGGGCGGTCCACCCCTTCACCCCGCTCGGACCCTTACCGAAGGTCAGCTTGATGACCCCCAGATCCG
>CAYFWA010000659.1:236-4441 GCA_964346625.1 uncultured Myxococcales bacterium | reverse complement strand
GTGCCGCCCATCCGTGCCGCCCATCCGAGATGCCCATCCGTGCCGCCCATCCGTGCCGCCCATCCGTGCCGCCCATCCGAGATGCTCTTCCGTATCGGCATTCGTGCCTGCGGGCGGTGTCACTCATGGCGCTTCCGGGCTGGGCGAGGACCTGCTACCCTGGGTTTTTGAGGGCTGGCGTCATGGGCCTCGCGCGACCATCGATATCGACGACCCTGAGGCTGCTCGCCGCGCTGCTTTTGTTCGGCGCGGTGGGTCTCCTCGTGGCTGCCGCCTTCACCGAGCGCTGGGTGTTCGAGCAAAGCGGCGACGATCGGGTGGTCATGGGGCCCCGCCGGATGCGGGTCTGCGAGGCGGAGCGCTGTCGCGATCTGCGCTACGCGGCGCAAATCGATCGGCTCGAGGCCCGGCTCGCGGCGGGGGCTGGCGGCGGCGCCGGCGCCGCCGCCGGCACCTCTGCCATGGCGGCCGTCCAGGAGGCCCTCCCGCCCCCGCAAAGCGCTCGAGGGCCCGGGCCAAGCGAGGTCGAGCGAGAAGAGCTGGAGTCCGCCCTCGCGCGGATGCGATACCACCGGAAAAAGGGGCTGCAGATCGTGGTGCCGCTTTGGGTGGCCGCCGGTCTCTTCGCGGGGGTGGCGCTCTTGCTGCTCTGGCGGCTGCGCCGGGGGCTGCCCGGCTGGACACGGAGCTCGGTGCGCTTCGCCACCTGTGGTATCGCCCTCGGGCTGCTGCCCTTCGGCCTGGTGTACGTCGATGGGCTGTCCCACCTGCCCCCCGAGGGGACCCGGGTGTGGTGGGGGCTCGCCTTCTATCAGCTCCTCATCGGGGCGGGCCTGGCTTTCGTCGGCGGAGCGCTGGCGGGGGTGCGGCCGCGACCGGTCCGCGAGAGCGAAGCCCCTCCGCCAGGCGAGACGCCGGATCGGGGGCCGGCCACTTGACCGACTTCCTGGAGCCAATCGGCCCGTGATAAGATGGCCGCGGTAATCACCCCTACCCACGCGCTGGCGTGAGCCCGGGCCAGAGGAAGGCCACGGCTCCCGCGGTGCCTGCCGCACCTGCCCCCGTCACCGGCTCGGGCCGGGGGGAAGCGGCTCAAGGAGTCCTGCCATGTACTCTCGCCACGCCCTCTTGCCGCGCTCGCGCGGTCCGGCCATGGGGTCGACGATCCTGCCCCTTTTCGTGAGCACCGCGGTGGCGCTCGTGGTCGCCGCCTGTGGTCCCACGGATCCCAATGAGCCCGGAAACAGCAACGACGCGGGCACGCCGGGCACGGACGCCGCGCCCACGAGCTGCGAGCAGGCGCCGGGGCGCACCATCTGCCTCGGTACCGAGGAGGTGGTCTGCGACGAGAACGGGGTGGAGAGCCGCCGCCGCGACTGCGCGGACATGAACCTGCGGTGCGCCGCGGACCGGGGCTGCGTGGTGTGCTTCCCCGGCGAGAGCTACTGCGAGGGCAACACCGTGATGGGCTGCCGCAGCGACTGGATGGGCTGGGAGCCGCTTTTCTCCTGCGATCCGGGCATCGGCGAGTCCTGCAGCGACGGCGCCTGCGAGAACCTGTGCGAGGACGCGGCCTTGAGCCGGTCCAACGTGGGCTGCGACTACATCGCGGTGGACATGGGCAACATCGCTGAGAGCCAGGCCAACGAGGCGTGCTTCGTGGCCCTGGTGAGCAACGTCCAGGCCGTGGGCGACGCCACGGTGATCGTGGAGGATCACCAGGGCAACGTCCTGGACTTCCCCGGCTACGGAACCTCCCGGGTCATC
Source organism: uncultured Myxococcales bacterium (assembly GCA_964346625.1). GTDB lineage: Bacteria > Myxococcota_A > Polyangia > HGW-17 > JAJRWW01 > CAYFWA01. Next base: position 2,674 of record CAYFWA010000659.1, on the reverse strand, counting down.
GCCCCAGGGGCCCTGGAGGTGTTCGTCATCTCGGGGCTGCCCGGCTCCTGCTCGGCCGCGGATCCGGCGCTGCCCAACGCCACCCAGATGGCCTCGGGGATCCAGAGCGGGGGCGCCTACCGGATCAAGTCCACCCTCCCGGTGGTGGCCTACCAGATCAACCCCTACGAGGCGGCCACGCGCCACACCACGGACGCCGCGCTGCTCATCCCGGTGCCCGCCCTGGGCGCGCAGTACATGGTGGCCACCTACGCGGGGCTTCCCCAGGCCCCGTCGGAGATCTCCGTGGTGGCGGTGCAAGACGAGACCCACGTGCACATCCAGCCCAGCGTGGCGCTGCAGGCCGCTGGCCCGGTGCCGGCCAGCGGGGCCTTCGACGTGACCCTCAACGCCATGGAGCACCTGCAGATCGTGGCCCAGGGCACGGGCGACCTGAGCGGCACGCTGGTTTCCGCGGGCACCGTGGACACCGAGGAGACCGTGGCGGTGTTCGCCGGCGCCGGCTGCGCCAACATCCCCACCGATCTTAGCTGGTGCGATCACCTCGAGGAGCAGCTCCCCGAGGTCAAGTCCTGGGGGTGGACCTACATCGCGGCCCCGCCGCCCCAGCGCCACAGCGAGAAGTTCCTGTGGCGCATCGTGGCCGCCGTGGACAACACCGAGCTCTGGTTCTCGCCCAACTGGGTGGTGCCCTCCAACCCCGTCACCCTCAACCGGGGGGAGTACCACCACATGGAGGCCGATGTTCCGTTCCTGGTGGCCTCCGACCAGGACCACCCCATCGAGGTGATGAACCTCATGAAGGGCGCCGAGGCCACCACCTTCGACTCCGGGCTCAGCAATCCCGACCAGCTCGGCAACCTGCGCGGCGATCCGGCCATCACCCTGTCGGTGCCCGTGGAGCAGTACCTGTCCGAGTACATCTTTTTGTCCGACCCCACCTACGCCTACAACTTCGTGGTGGTGGTCCGCACCGTGCCCGGCCAGCAGGTCCACCTGGACTGCTTCGACCCCATCCCCGAGAGCCACTTTCAGAACGTGGCGGACGACTACAGCATCGCCACGGTGACGCTCTCGTCGGAGAACCAGGCCACCAAGCCCACCGACGGCACCTGCCAGGGCGCGGGCGCGGTGCGCCACGCCTGGTCCGACCATCCCTTCGGCATCTGGGTCTACGGCTACTACCAGGACACCAGCTACGGCTACCCCGGCGGCATGAACCTCGAGCAGGTCAACGACATCATCGTCGTGGAGTGAGGCGCGACCGGACTGGGGACCACGACGGTCGGGCAGGGGCTTCGCCTCCAGCCCCCGATCTTGTCTTGTTCATCAGCCGGCGATTTGTCGTCGGGCCTGCTCGATGGTGCGCAAAGACCAACAGAGCTGCAAACGAATGGCGCGCTCCAGTCTGGGATCCGCGGGCCGGGTCAGGTCCCGCTGGATGGTCCGTCGGGAGACCCCGAAACGACGTGCGCTTTCGGGTTGGGACCCCCCCCCGCCCGCCACGGCCAGCGCAGCGCGTCTCGCGGCGCGCTGCTCGGGGCGACGCCCATTGAGGACCGTGATGCAGGCGGCGCGCCGCGTCGCCTCGCAGAGGTGCTCGAGGGCCAGGGCTCCGGGGGCTTGCCAGGGCTCCAGGGGCTTGATGCCCAACCACCCGTACAGTTCCTGTGGCTTCCAGCGCGGGAGGTAACACCCCACCGCCTCCCGGGTGTGTCGACCCAGCAGACGGGCTTCGAGCAGGTCCGGCGCGGTGCTCGCTTCGAGGAACGGATCCCAACCGGGGTCATAGCGAGGGTTGGCCGTCAAGATGTGTCGGAAGCACCCGCGCAGGTGACGCGGATTCTGGATGGCCTCCGGATACTGGGACCGAAACCCCAGCGGCAGTCGGAGCTGCTGCCGGAGTGAGGACTCCAGTGAATGCGCGAGGCGGCCGGCCTCCTTCCGGCCACACATGGCCAGCAGATGTAGAGCCTTCGGGGAGAGCGAGGCACAGAGCAGGCTGTGCGGCCGCCCCAACCGAAGCGCGTTTCGCAGCACCACCCGCCGCTGCCAGCGCTCCGACGCGATGACACGATCGTCTTTCAAACGAATCCTGATTTGGAAACCGAGTCCGGGATCATTCATGACGGTACCTCCTTGGGGACCAGGGGCGGCTCGACCCCCCGCCATGGACCTTCCAGGACCGGTCGGGGAGCGACCCGCGCTCAGAAAACACGAAAACACGAAAACACGCTGCGTCGCGACGAAGGACCTCTTCGCGCGCGGCGATCGCGGTGACGAAGTCTGTTTTCGGGGCGGGAGCTCCAAGGGTTGCGTGGTTTTTTTTGCCCGATTCCCCCACACCGCTCGTCAGCGCCCAACCCCGTCGCCCCGGCTGCGCTCGCCCCGGCTGCGCTCGCCCCGGCTGCGCTCGCCCCGGCTGCGCTCGCCCCGGC
>CAYFWA010000659.1:0-136 GCA_964346625.1 uncultured Myxococcales bacterium | reverse complement strand
TGCGCTCGCCTCGTAACGTCCTTCCCGACTGTCGCCTCGTACCGTAGTCGGGCGATATGACGCGGCGCCGCGCCAAGGTCGGGCGATATGACGCGGCGCCGCGCCGAGGTCCGGCGATATGACGCGGCGCCGCGCC
>CAYFWA010000658.1:0-4451 GCA_964346625.1 uncultured Myxococcales bacterium | reverse complement strand
CTGCTGCAGCAGCTCGTCGTCGTGCAGGGCGCCAAAGCGTTCCTTCAGATGTTGGGGATCCAGCTCTTCGTCTTGCATGGGATGCTCTCCCGCGGCCCGCCTTCGATTTCGGTCGCCGCGCCTCGGTTCTTGCTCCGCGCCTCGGGTGGAATACTGCCAGGGGGCTCGCTTTGAAAATTCTCTCTTTACCGTGGTCACTTTCTGGGCCGAAGCAACAGTTGCTGGGCCTCGCCAAAGCAGCGGCGGCGCACCAGGTGCACCAGCAGCAGGGTGCCCAGGCCCGTGGAGCCCACGATCATGAGCATCACGACGATCTGGTAGCGGATGGCCTCCACGGGGTCGGCGCCGGCCAGGATCTGCCCGGTCATCATGCCCGGGATGAACACCAGCCCCACGGTCATCAGCGAGTTGATGGAGGGGATCATGCCCGCGTACAGCGCGGCCCGGGTGGCCCGGTGGCTCGCCTCGCGGTAGTCCGCCCCCAGCGAAAGGAGCATCTCCACCTCGGCCCGGCTCTGGCGCAGCTCCCCCATGAGCCGATCCAGGGCGATGGCACAGGCGGTCATGGAGTTGCCCACCACCATGCCGGCCATGGGGATGAAGTACTGGGGTTGCCACCACGGCCGCGCTCCCACCACCACACCCACCACCAGCACCGAGATCAGCGAGTAGCTGATGGCCATGGAGGCGAGGATGGGCCAAAAGAAGGCGATCCGTCGCTCCTTGACCCGGGCGCGGATGGTGAGGGCGCCGAACAGGACCATCACGGCGAACACCGCCAGCACCAGCCAGACGGTGTCGACCCGGAACACCAGCCGCAGCACGTAGCCCAGGGCGAAAAGCTGTACGAAGGTGCGCACCGTGCCGATGGCCAGGTCGCGCTCGAGCCGGAGCCCCTCGACGAGCGAGATCCCTCCCACCGCCAGCACGAACACCAGCCCCAGGGCCATCTGCCACCAGGTGATGTGGAGGACCTCGCCGGTCACGGCTCGCCTCCGGCCCCGGCGGGTGGCTGGTTGTCCGCATCTGCGGGGCGCCGACCCTGCGCTCCCAGCGTGGCGCGCCCCGCCTCCACGCGCAGCGGCACCGGGGTCACGCCGGCGGGCAGGTGGGCGAGGTGATCACGGTGGCTCACCATGAGCACCGTGAGCCGGCGGGACTGGTAGATCCGCCCGATGGCGGCGGTGACCTGCTCCGCGCTGCAGTCGTCCAGGGCGCTGGTGGGCTCGTCGAGCAGCATGACCTTTGGATCCAGCAGCATCCCGCGCACCAGACACAGCCGCTGCTGCTGGCCCACCGACAGGGCCCGGGCGTTGTCGTCCAGGGCCACGTCATCGAGGCGCACCTGCTCTAGCTGTGCTCGGAGCTGCTCGTCGGTGGGCGCCCGCAGGTCCCGGTTGGCCGCCAGGCCGAAGGCCATACGGAGGTTTTCCCGCACGGTGTCCTCGAGCACCACGGGCGCCTGCTGGATGTTGAGCAGGGCGCGGCGCAGCCGCGGGGGATCGTGCTCGCGCAACGGTCGGTCGTGAAACCGGATCTCGCCCTGCTGGGGATCCTCCAGCCGGCTCACCAGGCGCAGCAGGGTGGACTTTCCCGAGCCCGAGGGCCCGGTGATGACGTAGAAGCTCCCGGCCTCGAAGCGCAGATCCACCGCGGACAGCACCGGGGGCTGGTCCTCGTAGGCGAAGGTGACCCTGCGAAGCTCGATGACCGGGGTCCGATGGGGCGGCGCGTTTTCGCTCATGTCTCCTGGGTCGCTGCGCGGGCCTGGCCACGCTCGGCGAGCTCGTCGCCCGGGCCGAGCGCGGACCCGTCGGTCCGGGCCCGGCCCCAGGGCCCGCTGCGGATCCGGGGGTCGGCCGTCGCCCGGCAGCGAGTGGCTTGCCGGGCGGCTGGCGCGGGCACCGCCAGGCACGCACCTTAGCGCGTCTGGCTCCCCCCGCCAACCAGCCGGCGGGCCGGGCTCGGGCGTAGCGTGGGCGCGTCGGGGAATCTGCGAGGCGCCCCGGGAATCTGCGGGGCGCCCCGGGAATCTGCGGGGCGCCCCGGGAATCTGCGGGGCGCCCCGGGGGTCCAGGCCCCAGCCGCGGGCGTACCAGCCGGCTGGACCGGGGGCAGTAAAACCATGTTTTGTCGGTATGTTGTGTGCTTTTTTGTCGAGTTTCACTTGTGGATCTACCATCGGATCGCGGCGCAATGGGACCAGGAGTGCCCTGCTGCCCGCCGCCGCACCGAAGGCCCGAAGCCGCATTCGAGGACGAAAAGGAGCGCCCCTGGTGGCCGACATCGTCACACAGCCGCTTGTCCCCAGCCTGCTCTCGCGATCGGGCACCGCGGGCGTTGTGAGCACGCTGCCGCTGCCGTGTCGCTTCGAGTGGGGGCTGCCCACGGCCCCCGGACCGCTCACGGGCCAGCTCGTGGCGGGCCGGTACCTGATGCTGGAGCCGTTGGGGCCGCTGGGGCCGCAGGGACCAGGCCTACGCTACCGGGTGCGGCACGTGCGGATGCAAAAGGAGCTGATCCTCGAGCGGCTCGATGACGTTCCAGCGGACGTTCGAGATGACCCGGAGGGGGCGTCCGCCGGGGCAGGTCTGGGTATCGACTGGCTGGGCGCCCTGGACCACCCCATGTTCCCCACGGTCAACGACGCGGGGCGGCTTCCCGACGGGACTCCATTCGTCATCCTGGATTGCCCCTCGGAGCCGACGTTGCGGGATCAACTGGACCGCGACGGCCCCCTGCCCGTAGAGTGCGCCGTGGACATCGCGCGGCAGCTCTGCGGGCTGCTGTCCCACCTGTCCGACTGCGGGCTGGAGATCTCGTCGCTGGAGCTCGAGCACGTGACGCTGCGGTCCTGGCTTTCGGTGCCGGGCGGTGCGGCGGGGTCGGGCGAAGCCGATTCCGAGCGCGCCCGCGCGTCAGGCCGAGGCGCCCGCGCGCCAGGCCGAGGCGCCCGCGCGCCAGGCCGAGGCGCTTGCGCGCCGTCGCAGCTCGAGAGGTCGCCCAGGGTCCGGTTGCGGCGGCTGCCGCGCATGCAGCGTTCGCGCTCCGGGCGCGAGGCGGGATCGACGCCCCGGCACCGGCGCGACGCCTGCGGCCCACGCGAGGACGTGCGCCGGGTGGGCGCGCTGCTCTACGAGCTCATCACCGGGACCCCTCCGGTGGACCCCTCCGCCGAGACCTCCTGGCGCTGGCGGCGGCTGCGGGCCCCGGCCATGCGACAGGTGGTGGGGGGCACGGCGGTGCCCGCGGCCCTGGATCGGGTGGTGCAGCGGGCCGTGCAGCCCCATCCGGCCGACCGGTTCGCCTCCCTGGCGCGCCTGCACGCCGCGCTGGTCAAGGCCACGCCCAGGCTGCGCTCCCATGGGGAGCGCGGGCAGCGTGTTTCAGCGCTTCGCCCCTCGCAAAAACCGACGCCCGGCGCCTGCAGCCTGGCTAGCGGGCTGGGCGAGGCGCCATCCCCACGCGCCCACCCCCTGCGCGAGCTGCTCGGCGGCGCGCTGGCCGGTGCCGCGGTGGTCGCGCTCCTGGCGGGCTTTGCTTGGAGCGGGCTGCGCACGTCGCGCCCCGCCGCGGTCGGTGTATCGCTGCTCGGCGTGACGGCGCCGGCGTCACCACACCCGGCGTCGAGGGCTCGGCCAGTCTCGCTCGCCCTGCGCCCCGGCGTGCCCGCGAGGCTGCGCCACCTTCGCGACCTGGTGGACCAGGGGCGGGTGCGTGAGGCCGCCGCCGCCCTGCCGGCGCTGCTGGATCGGTTCCCCGCCGCGCCGCGGCTGCGGCTGCTGGCCGGGGATCTGCGCCGGCTGCAGCGGCGACCCCAACGGGCCCTCGCCCAGTATCGCCGGGCCGTGCAGCTCGAGCCGGCGCTGCGGCGCAGCCCGGCGCTGCTTTTGGCCATCGGCCGGCTGCTTACCTGGAACGTCTCGGGGCCGGGTGCCGCGGCCCGCCGCGTGCGCGCCCGGGCCATGGCCTTCGTGCACCAGCACCTGGACCGGGCGGCGGCGCCGCTTTTGACCCGCTATGTGAATACCTGGCGGGAGCCCTCGCTGGTGTGGCGCGGCATCCTGTTTCTGCTGCACCACGGCCGCGATCAGCAGGTGGACTACCTGTACGCCTACGGGCTGCTTTTGCGCAGCGAGCCGTCGTGCCACCGCCGGCGGCAATACCTCAAGGACATCGTGGCCCGCCGCGATCCCCGGTTCGTGGGGCTGATGCAGCGGGTGGCCACCACGCCGGGCTGGCGCGCCCCCCGGACCCGGCGCTGGATCAGCAACGGGTGCATCCAGCCCGACGCGCGCGCCGTGGCCACCGCCCTGCGCACCATGGCTCCCACCGCCGTGGCCTCCAACGACTGATAGGAGATCGGAAATGCGGTTCCCTGACAGGTCGATTTGGGCGCAGATCGTCCCAGATCACGGCTTGTCTTGGGCGCGAATTCAGCACTTCTTCAC
>CAYFWA010000657.1:1608-4469 GCA_964346625.1 uncultured Myxococcales bacterium | reverse complement strand
GTCTCGGCGCCCAGCCGATACAGCAGCACCCGCCCGGCGACGGCGTCGTGGCCGAGCAGCCAGCCCGCCGGCGGGCGCCCGGCCCGGCTCCGGTCGTCGGGCCAGTAGTCGGCGATGCCCGGGATGCGGGCGAACAAAAACGCCGGGCCCAGGTAGGTCTCGCCCACACAGTTCTGCGTGGTCGGCCGCAGCGGCTCGGGCACGCTGCGCACCAGCAGCTCGTCGTAAAAGCGCTCGGGATCGGTCGCCAGGTCGCTGTAGTCGGCCCACACGGCCCGCAGCCGCGTGGTCTTGTAATCGTTGGCGTGGCGATGCGAGTAGTCCACCGACGTGGTCATCCCCGGGAACTGCCTGGCTTCGGGCCAGCTCCAGGTGAGCCGGTGGCGGTTTCGCTGGGCGTCCGGGCTGAAGGGCATCTGCCGGCCGTAGACCAGCCCCTCGGCGTCGGCCACCTGGTGCGGGTGGTCGCAGCCCGAGCCCGGGCCACCGCTGCAGTAGACCGGGTAGCGGTCGATGTCCACCCAGGGGAACACCGGGTGTGGGCGCTGGGCCTCGATCTCGGGCGCCTGCAGGGGATTCCAGTAGTTCTGGTCGTATTGATCCAGTTCATTGCGATAGGGGCAGTCCTGGTCTATGCAGTCCGAATCCCAACCATCGTTGTCCCCGGGCGGGCAGGCGCACGCGCCCACCTCCACGGCGGTGCGATCCACGGGCTGATAGCGGGGATGGCCGTCCGCGTCCTCCACCACGTCCCCGCCCCACAGCCGCATGGAGACGGAATAACGGTAGCCGTAGCTGTCGCAGGCCAAGCTGAGCGGCAGGCCGCTTCCCACGGAGAGAGTACCTTCGTAGGCCGGCGTGAGCGACAGGCTGCCGATGCCGGTCTCGCACTTGTCTCCCACGCCCTCCACGCCGAAGGTGTCCTCCTGCAGCGGGTTGGCGTAGCGCATGGCGCACCTCTGGACCTCGTCCGGGTCGCACCCGGTCTGCGGGTCCTCGTCGAGGCACCCGGCGTGGACCTCCTGGCAGTAGGGGTCGGTGGCCGGGTCGGCCGGGGCGCAGTTGTCTGGGTCGGTAGCCGCAGCAGCGCACTGCGCGTCGCAGGCCTCGCGATCGAAGCTGGCCGCTCCGAGCTGAGTGAGCAGCAGCTCGCAGTCGTCGTGACAGCTCCCCAGATCGCAGGTCAGGCCCGTGTCCGGGTGCACGCCCCAGCGGTCGCACACCGTGTCCTGATCCAGGTCAGGCCCGAGGCAACGGTTTCGCGGCGCACAGTCGAGCTCGTTCGGGATCCCGTCGCCGTCCATGTCCTGGTCGCACACATCCCCAAGCCCATCCCCGTCGGTGTCCACCGGTCCGTCGTCGGTCACGCCGGGGGGGCAGTAGTCCATGTTCGTGCGGTACACGCCACCCTCGAGACCATCGAGGTCATATACCGCCGCGAACAGCGCATAGCTCGAGCCCGAAAGCGCCAGCGCGGGAACAGTACGCCCATCCAGACCCACATGCTCGAATGTCAGGCCTCCATCAGGCGAGTAGTTCACGCCAGCGACGCCGAGATCCTCGCGACTTCCACCATAGAGGCGCTCTGGATGCACAGGGTCGAGGAGCATGGATAATACGAACTTGGTGCGGCCACGAAGATCCCACGACTCTCCCTGATTCGAAGAGATCGCCAAATAGCCGCCTTCCTCAGCCGCGTAGACGGTACCATCCTGAGGGTGGACCTCGATTTCCAGCACGTGCCAGTCGAGGTTGGAAAGATCGGTCCAGTTTTCACCAAAATCCACCGAGCGAAGGAAAGGAGGATAAGGTCGGGGAGCGTTGAATTTTTCCGTGCTGACGTACAGCGTGCCTTGTGAGGGAGACGGACTGGCGTCCTGGGCGATGCTCCACAGGAGAAGCTCCTGGTAGCCGATCCCGAAGGGAAGCATGTTGCAGGTCGTCCCGGAGGCACTACACGCATAGAGCCCGACCGGTGGGTCATCTGCGTAAAACTGACATCCCACATAAACCACCGTCGGTTCCAGGGGACTGACCAGGAGCGAACGAATGGCTTGGTCGAGCTGATACAATAGCGTCCAGGTTGCGCCGCCGTCGCCTGATCGATAGAGGCATCGCTGATCGATTCCACCGATCGTACATCCAACTCCATGAGCAGAGGCTGCGTATAGGATGTCCGGGTTGGTCGGATCTACGGCCAGCTCCCTCGATACCCCTGGAAGGGACTGAAACCACTGCAGCTCCCCTTGGTAATTCACTGTGCTACGGTAAATTCCGGATTCTGTAGCGGCGACGATCAGCGCATCATCGGTTGGGTCGACGATCAAATCGTTCACGCCGTCTCGGCCCCCAGGCGCTCCGATAAACGTCCAGCTCCAAGCGCTGGCAACGCTCGCTCCCCCCAGACAGCCGATCATCATGACGCAAAACGCGATGGAGCGAGCAAGGTTGGGTTGGGTTGGGTTGGGTTGGGTTGGCGCGGCGCGGCTTGCCTTGGCGCGATGCCGCGTGACGAGGCTCTATCTATCCGCAAAGGCAATGGCGCCCCGAGACTGGATGTACGCGTCTTCTCCACGAGGTAGTCATCCCCAAAAGCACTTCTTGTTCCGTCGTGTGGCGAACCCATTTGTTCCTCCCCAGGTATGGATCGTTCGCGATCGCTAGTTCACGTGTATCACCCACTGAAATACTATCCCGCATGATCTACGCTATCATCAGCAGGGCTGGGCTGACAACAGGAAGTGAGCCATCTGCGCTGTGGCGGTGGCCATTTTCGGCGGTTCCCTGTGGACCACCGCGAGCCTTGCGCGAGCCTTGCGCGAGCCTTGCGCGAGCCTTGCGCGAGCCTTGCGCGAGCCTTG
>CAYFWA010000657.1:0-1508 GCA_964346625.1 uncultured Myxococcales bacterium | reverse complement strand
CGCCAGGCTCGCGCCTGTCACCGGCCTTGGCTGCGTAGCCAGTGCGGGGACGCTACCGGTTGCGCCGCCGCGGGGGCTTTGCTATGGCCTTCGGGATGACGTCGACCGACACCGACTCCAAGGCGAGCCCCGCAAGCCGCGCCGAGGCCCGCGCGGGTCAGGAGTCGCGGGCGGCCGAGCCGCTGTATCTGGACTACGCGGCGGCGGCGCCCCTGAGCGCGGTGGCGCGGGAGGCCATGCTGCGGGCCTATCAGCAGGCCCCTGCCAACCCCTCGTCCATCAGCGGGCCGGGGCGGCAGGCGGCGGCGGTGCTGCGCGAGGCTCGGCACACCCTGGCCGAGACCCTCGGGGTGCCCACCGACCGCGTGCTTTTTACCAGCGGCGGGACGGAGTCCAACGCCCTGGCCGTGCTCGGCGCCCTGGCGGACCTGGCGCAGGGCAACGCGGCCTCCGCGCCGACGGGGCACGTGCTGCTGGGGGCCATCGAGCACCCGTCGGTGCTGGAGTCCGTGGCGCGGCTCGAGCGATGGGGGCTGGCGGTCACCCGCGTGGCCCCCGAGCCCGACGGGGTCATCCCGGTGGAGCGCTTCGGCGCGGCGGCCCGCCCGGACACGCGGCTGGCCTGCCTGATGCACGTCAACAACGAGCTGGGCACCATCCAGCCGGTGGCCGAGGCGCTCGCCTCCGTGCGCGAGCGCGCGCCGCGCTGCGTGAGCCTGGTGGACGCGGTGCAGTCCTACACCCGCCTCTCCGTGGAGCCAAAGCGCTGGGGGGCGGACTTCGTCTCGCTGAGCGGCCACAAGATCGGCGGGCCCCGGGGCATCGGCGCGCTGGTGGCCCTGCGCCGCCGCCCGGCGCCCTTGATGGGGGGCGGTGACCAGGAGTGGGGGGCCCGGCCGGGCACCGAGAACGTGCCCGGCGCGGTGGCCTTCGCCGCGGCGGCCACCGACGCCCTGGCGCGCCTGGCCGCACGCCGCCAGCAGGCCCAGCATCTCCACGACGCCTTCGTGGCGCGGCTCGCCGCCCGGCTGCCCAGCGCCCGGATCCACGGGGAGCCGGCGCGGCGGATCCCCTGGATCCTGTCGGTGGCGGTGGCGCGGCTCCCGTCCGAGGCCCTGCTGCGCGGCATGGAGGAGCAGGGCGTGGTGGGATCGGCCGGCGCGGCCTGCCACGCCCGATCCCAGAAGCAGAGCCACGTGCTCGCCGCGCTGGGCGTCCCCCGCTCCACGGGCATCGTCCGCCTGTCGCTGGGCGAGCACAACACGGTGGCGGACATGGAGGCCGCCGTGGAGGCCCTCGCCCGCACCGCGGAGAGGTACGCCCTGCCATGACGGTCGACCCGCCCTCCGGGCCCCCCAGAAAGCAGCGCCCCCCGGCCGCGCCCGAGGCCCGGGATGTCAACGACGAGCGCAGCGCTCGGGACGCCGCTGCTTCCATTACCGAATCGGCCCCGGAATCGGCCCCGGAATCGGCCCCGGAATCGGCCCCGGAATCGGCCCCGGAATCGG
>CAYFWA010000656.1:2184-4470 GCA_964346625.1 uncultured Myxococcales bacterium | reverse complement strand
TTCCAGCCCACGTGCGCCTACTGATCCGCGAGCATCGGGAGTGTCGAAAAAAAAGCCGGCCCGCGACGAGCGCGGGCCGGCTGGGGGTCACAGCGGGGGGGGGAGGAGGCGATCGCTACAGGAAGGCGTCCATGGGAGACGTGTCGCCGGCCTTGATGGCCTCGGCCTTGTTGGGGGCCAGGGTCAGCACGTAGGTCGCGAAGAACTGGGCCGTCTTGACCTTGTTCCACAGGTACGCGGCTTCCTCGTTGTCCTCCAGCAAGGCCTTGACCTTCTTGGAGCGCTTGAGGTTGACCTTCTTTTCCGCCGCGATGGAGGCGAACTTGTCCTGGGCGATGACCGCCTGCTCGAGGAGCAGCTTGCCCACCAGCAGGTCCCCGAACATCTCCAGGAAGGGGCAGGCGTTGAGCAGGGGGATGGTGACGTCCGAGGCCCCGGTCATGGCGAAGTACATGGCCGACTCGTTGACCGCGTCCCGGGCGCCCTCGAGCCGCTTGACGGCCTCTTTCAGCTCCGGGTGGTCCTGGTGCGCCTCGATGAACTCGCCCATCTGGTTCATCACCGACATGAAGTTGGCGCCCATCTTCTGCGACAGCTTGCGGCCCACCAGGTCCATGGCCTGGATGCCGTTGGCGCCCTCGTAGATGGAGGCGATCTTCACGTCGCGCATCATCTGCTCCACGCCGTACTCGCGGCAGTAGCCGTAACCGCCGTGGGTCTGCATGGCCCACTCGGTGACCTTGAAGCCCAGGTCCGAGCAGTAGGCCTTGCAGATGGGGGTCATCACCTCCACCAGGCCGTGGTAGTGCGCCGCCTCCTCCTTGTCCTCCACGGTCTCGGCGAGGTCGCCGTAGTAGGCCGCGGTGAGCAGCAGGGAGCGCATGCCCTCGGAGTAGGCCTTCTGAAGCATGAGCATCCGGCGCACGTCCGGGTGCTCCACGATGGGCACCCGCGGCGCGGTGGGGTCCTTGAACCGCGAGATGTGCGGCCCCTGGTGGCGCTCCTTGGCGTAGGCCAGGGCGAGCTGGTAGGACGCGTTGGCGGTGGCCGCCCCCTGTAGGCCCACCCCGATGCGCGCCTCGTTCATCATCTGGAACATGGCGCGCATGCCGCCGCGCTCTTCACCCAGGATCCAGCCCTGGCACTTGCCGTCCTCGCCGAAGGCCATCTGGCAGGTGGGGGAGCCATGGATCCCCATCTTCTCTTCGATACCGGTGCACTTGACGTCGTTGAACTCACCCAGCGAGCCGTCGTCGTTGACGCGGTACTTGGGCACCATGAACAAGCTGATGCCCTTGGTGCCGGCCGGGTCGCCCTCGATGCGCGCCAGCACGGCGTGAATGACGTTCTCGGTGAGGTCGTGATCACCGGAGGTGATGAAGATCTTGTTGCCCTCGATGAGGTAGGTGCCGTCGTCCTGGCGGTACGCCTTGGTCTTGGAGGCGCCCACGTCGGTGCCGGCTCCGGGCTCGGTGAGGCACATGGTGCCGGTCCACTCCCCGGTGTACATCTTCTCGAGGTAGGTCTTCTTCAGCTCATCGGTGCCGAAGACCTCGATGAGGTGACCGGCGCCCGTGGTCAGCATCGGGGTGAGGGCGAGGGCGGGGTTGGCGCCCACGAAGACGTCCTGCACCGCCGTGAACACCATCTGGGGCAGGTCCATGCCTCCCCAGTCCGACGACATGTTCATGCCGATGAGCTGGTTCTCCCGCATCATGTCCCAGGCTTCCTTGGTCCCGGGCGGCATGGTCACCTTGCCGTCTTCCCACGTGGCGCCGATGACGTCGCCGTCAGCGCTGAGCGGGGCGAAGATGTCCTTGCCCTGCTTGACGGCCTCATCGAGCAACGCCTCGAAGTCATCCGCGTCGTACTCGGAGAACTTCTCCTGCTCGATGAGCTTGTCCACGCCGATCTGGTCGAAGACGACGAACTTGATGTCCCGAAGATCAACTAGGAAATCAGCCACCTTTTCTCTCCTTCGTTTCAAAGGGCCGGAAGCAGGTCCCGGTCCGGTTTGTTAGGCTTAACTAACTATCCTATAGATCATAGTCCCGGGGTCTGTCGAGGGTTTTTTTAATGCGATGCGTTATGGGAGCGCCGGGTCACAGCGTGCCAGACCTGGACCTTCATCGGACTCGACTCGATCGTTCTTTTCGATCCGACCAAACCAACGTATTCGGCTCCGAGCGAGAGCGACTCCGGCTCCGAGCGAGAGCGACTCCGGCTCCGAGCGAGAGCGACGCTCGGGTGAGAGCGAGAGCGACTCCGGCTCCGAGCGAGAGCGAC
>CAYFWA010000656.1:0-2084 GCA_964346625.1 uncultured Myxococcales bacterium | reverse complement strand
GAGCGAGAGCGACTCCGGCTCCGAGCGAGAGCGACGCTCGGGTGAGAGCGACCGCTCCTCGTCATCGCGCTCGGCTTCGGCTCGGGCTCTTCGCCTGCGGCTTCGGCTCGGGCTCTTCGCCTGCGGCTTCGGCTCGGGCTCTTCGTGTGCGGCTTCGGCTCGGGCTCTTCGCCTGCGGCTTCGGCTCGGGCTCGGGCTCGGGCTCGGGCTCGGGCTCGGCCGGCTCGCGGCGCCTCCCGAATCCGGTTGACCTGCCAGGATGTGGTGCTAGATTCCGTGCTTAGACTGCTTAGACTGAACGGTCCGACTCGGTGGTCCGACCACACCATCGGCAAGCGCCCAACGTAGATCCAACATAGATCCAACATAGATAGAGGTCAGCCGTGCCCCGTCCCCGTTTCGACAAGCTGGATCCCGCGAAGCAGGAGGCGATCCTCAACGCGGGCCTCGAGGCCTTCGCCACCCACGGCTTCGAGGGCGCCTCGTACAACCAGATCATCGAGCGCGCCGGCGTGTCCAAGGGCGCGATGTACTACTACTTCGATGACAAGGAGGATCTGTACAGCACGGTGGTCCGGCGGGAGCTGGAGGGGCTCGCGGAGCAATTTCGTTCCGTCCCGCACGTCGAAACGCTGCAGGAGTATTGGAGCATGATGCGCGAGGTGATGGAAGGCTTCATGCAATTCGCCCTGCGACGGCCTCACACCCTCGGGTTGTTTCGGGGCCTGCTGCGGATGAAGAAGGAGGGCATCCACAACCCGCTGATCCAGGAGATCCACCAGGTCGGAAACGACTTCACGCGCAGCTTCATCGAGGTGGGCCAGCGTGTGGGGGCGGTGCGCAGCGACATCGAGCAGGAGCTGCTGGTGGCCATCGTGTCCGCCGTGGACGAGGCCGGGGATATGTATCTCGTTGAAAAAGAAGACGAGTTTACCGAAGAGGGTATGCGCTACTGGGGGGAGACCTTCCTCGACCTGCTCCGGCGCATCATGGCCCCGCGGGTGGAGTTTCCCGAAAAGAGCCCTTGACGGTCGAGAGACTTTTGCTAATCTCAGACCGCCCGGTCGAACCAAACGGTGTGAAAAATAGGTTCGACCGGTTGGATTTTTTAGGACCCGGAGTACCCGAGCGCCTGGACCCGGAGTACCCGAGCGCCTGGATGTACGCTTGGGTGGTCGTCGTGTCCGGTCCGTGTTCCGCGGTCTGCGCCGGCCCTGCCGGCCTGGAGGTGTGCCATGGCCCGATTTTTCCGCGTGAGCCCGCTGCCGTTGACGGTCTGCCTGTTGACTCTCACTGCGTTGACTCTCACTGCGTTGACTCTCACCACGTCGACCCCGCCGGCCCGCGCCGGGGCGTGGGGCCAGTGTCCGGCCCGCGTCAAGCGCATCACCGATCGAGCGGATCGGATCACCCGCGGCAAATCCTCCAAGGGCATCATGTCCATGAAGGTCTACAAGCGGGGCACCGTGTCCATGATGATGAAGATCTACTCCAAGGGCCGCAAAAAATTCCTGGCCAAGATCCTGCGGCCGAGCCGGCTGCGGGGCATGTCCACCCTCAAGTCGGGGGACAACCTCTGGAACTATCTGCCGGATCAGGATCGCATCGTGAAGCTGGGCTCCTCCATGATGGGCAGCTCCTGGATGGGGAGCCACTTCACCAACGACGACCTGGTCAAGGAGACCGACTACCGCAAGCACTACACCTGCGCTGGGTACAAGGAGCAGGGCGGGTTCCTGACCGTCACCATGAAGCCCCGCCCCAACGCCCCGGTGGTCTGGGGCAAGGTGGTGATGAAGATCAAGGTGCAGGGCACCATCCCGCAGTGGGCCAAGTACTACGACGAGCGCGGCAAGCTCAAGCGGACCATGCGGTTCGAAGCGGTCAAGGAGATGGGCGGGCGCACCATGCCCACCCAGATGGTGCTCCAGCCCGCCGACGCCCCCTCCGAGCGCACCGTGGTCACCTTCCACAAGATGAGGTTCAACGTGTCGGTGCCCGACCGGCTGTTCACGCTCCAGGGGCTCAAGCGCTGAGGCCCCGGTCACGAATAAGGTGTCCAGTTCAGGGCGCCGAGGCGCCCG
>CAYFWA010000655.1:0-4471 GCA_964346625.1 uncultured Myxococcales bacterium | reverse complement strand
CGTCGTGACCTGCGTCGGCGGTTGCGTGGTGCCTATTCCCTGGGCGGTCGCCACCGGTATCTGCCGTGACCGCGGGGGGGGAAGGGCTCGCGAAAGAATATGGGCTCGCGCAAGAATGCGGCCGAGTATTCTTTGATAGTTGGCCTTCTCGCTCCCTGGCACCTATTGCGGCCAGGGTACGCCAGGGCACACCTGGGCCCGCGGGTGCGGGGAGCACCGGTAGCATCCATCAGGGCGGCGGCATGACCCGACCGCTGGCGTCGAGGATCAGGTTGGCCTGAAGGTCCATGGCGAAAAGCTGCGCGAGGAACGCATGCCCGCTGTGCTTGCGGTAGAGCAGCCACCCGTTCATGGCGCGGCCGAAGCCCCAGTAGTCGATCCAGCCGGTCAGGCGGCGCCAGCGCTGGTTCTGCAGGTCATAGATGACCAGATCGACGAGCTGGTTGGTCACGTGCACACCGCCGCTCCAGCGGTAGTCCACCCAGACCACCAGGTCGTCGCGCACCTGGGGCGCGACCTGGTCGTGGGGCTCGTCCTCCAGCACGTGCTCCTGCCCGGTGCTGATCTGGTAGGCGTAGATGTCCCAGTTGCCATTTCGATCGTCCTCCCACACCACCCAGTCGCCCCAGGTGCTGGTCTGGAACTGCCGGCCGGGCACGGTGCCCTGAAGCAGCTCGGTGACCCCGGAGGCGATGTCGTGCAAGTACACGCTCTTGGACGAGCCGCCCTCCCAGGGGCTGTGCGCAACCCATGAGGCGTGGGACTCGCTCAGGCCCGGGGTCTCCCACCAGGTGTCGTAGGAGGCCAGCAGGCGGGTAGCGCTGGTGGTGCGGTCCATCAGGATCAGGTTCGACCCCGAGGGGGCTCCCGCCGAGGTCTTGTAAAGGATGTGGCTGCTGTTGAACCTCAACAAAGCGTTGTAGTATCCGTCATTCGTGACTTGAGTGATTGTCTGTGTCTGCACGTCGTATTGGAAGATCTCATACTGTGGGTTGTCTGGCCAGGAGTACCAGCGGCCGTCGGACCACATCACCGTGCTTTCCCAAATATATGACCACGATTGATCGCCGACTGCACTAGATAACGAAATCTCCTGCTGCGAAGCCAGGTCGAACAAGAAGACGTCCTCGTTCTGACTCCTCGCTTCACTGTAGACCACGTAGTTGTGGTGGTGCCAGGGCCCGATGGTGATGTTCTGGCCGCTCGGCGGGAGCTGGATCACCGAGCCGGCCACCGCGTCAACGGGCGGGCCTGCGTCCCAGGGCAGGAGCACGTCTGGCTGCACGGTCCGATCGGCCAGCGCCGCATCCTGTACGTCCTGCGCGTCCGGGCTCCCGTCGAGCGCGGCCGCATCGATCCGGCCGTCCAGGCCGCTGTCCACCGCGGGCTCCTCGGAGCACGCTCCGAAGCAGCCAACCCAGCCGAAAAGAGCCGCTGTGGCCGGGACGAGCCAGCAGATCGCCAGTTCATATTTCATGGCGCCACCTCGAGCGGCCGCACCTCGAGCACCTCGAAGCCGGTGCCGCCGGGCACCAGGAGCCGGTGCCCGAGCGTTTTGACGTAGGCCCACGGCAGAGTTGAGGCCGTGTCGTACTCGCCCTGCTTGAGCGGCGCCGCGGGGTCGCTCACGTCGAAGACCTCCACCACCTCGCCCCTGGGGCAGCGAAGCCCCAGCAGGCACTGGAGCAGCCCGGCCGGATCGACCCGGTGCAGGTGGGCAGATCCGCCGTGCACCGCGATTCCGGCCACCGGATCTCCCGCCGGGATCGTGCCCAAAAGCACGGGGACGGCCGGATCCCCGAGCCGGTAGATGAGCACGTCACCCCCCAGCAGGGAGACGTACAGCCGCCCACCGTGCACCGAGGCGTGGATGGCCAGGCCGCCGGGCCAGAGCCGGCCCAGAGGCGAAGGCCGACGAGGCGGACCTGGCTCGCCGAGGTGGTAGATCCCCACGCCAAATAGACCCTCGGCCACGTAGCCGATCTCCCCCGTAGACGCTAGACTCCTGCCCATGCCGAGGGTCTTCACGGCCGGCCCCCCCCAGTGCAGGTCTGTCGGGTCGGCCGCATCCAGGCACCACAGTCCCCGTGGCCGAAGCGTCCGGGCGACGCAGGCCCGATCCGCAGCGAGGGCCAGCCCCTGCACCGGACCGGCCACGTGCTTTTCGTCCAGCAGCAGCGGGCCGGCCGGCTCGGCCAGGCTCACCGCCTGCACCCCCCAGGGCCCGGAGAGCCAGGCGATCTCGCCGGCCACATCCACCCGGTCCACCGGATGCCCGCTGCGGTAGCTCCCCAGCCAGGCCGCGTCCCCCTCGGTCACTCGGATCTGAAAGCCCACCGCGACGCCGGGCACGTAGCCCGGGCCGGGCCCCACCGCCAGCAGGTAGGCCTCACCGGGCTGGCCCAGCCAGGCGACCTGGAGCGAGGTCCCGTCCCGGCTGTCCTGACCGAGCAGGTCGCCCTCGCCGTCGAACACGCGGAGCCTGAGCCCGGGCTTCGCGGCGTCGAGAGTCGCCAGCAGGAGCTGGCCTGGGTACGCGATCCCAGACGGGACGGTCACAGGGAAGACGCGCGTCGCGCCGCCTTGCACCTGGCCCGAGAAGCTCCCTGGGGGCGGAGGGCGGAGATTCACCAGGGTCTGGACCTGGGCCGCGCCGGTCAACCGGTCCACCGCCACCAGCCGCGGGGAGGGATCAGCGCCATTCGGCGCGGCGGCCACCATGATCCGCTGGCCAGAAGCGCTGCCCGCCACGAAGCCCTGCTGAGCGCCGGGCACCGCCTCCGCCACCCGGGTGAAGGCCCCGGAGACCAGGTCCATCAGCCACAGGTCGTCGAGCCCCGCCTCTTGGCGCACCCCGCCGAAGATGATCACGTCTCGGCCGTTGGGAGCGAGGGTGGCCGTCGCCCGCTCGCGAAGGGCAGCCGCAGGAAGGTCATCGGGCAACCGGGTCACCGACAGGTCGGCGAGAGACACCTCGTAGAGCGCCTCGCTGTACGCCCGGCCTTCCCGGCCGCCCAGCACCAGGAGCCGGCCCTGCCAGGGCAGGTGCACCACGGAGTAGCCCCGCAGCCCGGCAGGAAGGGCCAGGCTTCCCAGAGCGCGCCACTCGATCTCGCCCAGGGTTAGCTCGTACACCACGTGGGCCAGAGCCTCGGAGGGCGGCTCGTCGCCGGATCCGCCGCCCAGGCCGGCCGCCGGGCCCTGTGCCTCGGCAACCACGACCAGCCGGCCGGCCCCGGGCTGGGCTGCCAGGAAGGGACGCTGGAGCCAGTTGCCCCCGACTGAGGGTGAGCCGGCCACCCGTTGCCAGACGCTCTTCGAGCCGGCGAGATCTCCGGCCCACAGCGCCTGGTCGGGGCTACCCGCGCTGTCCACCCCGCCCAGGGCGAAAAGCACGGAGCCCTTGCCCGGGGCGAGCCCCACCAGGCCGCGCTCCCAGCGGGCGGCGGCCATGGCGGCCCGGTCGAAGGCGGGGTGCCCTTGGCTCGGGGTCTGCAAGGCCACCCGGTGCACCGCCCGCGCGGTGAACCGCTCCTGATCCAGGGTCAACAGGGCCACGTCCCCGAGGGCCGGTTCCCCGACGAAGGCCCAGCCCCCCTCCCGTGGCCGAAGCGGGCCGTGGGGGATGATCCGGGTCTGGATGTGCGGGGACATGACATCCAGGTTGAAGCTCAGGCCGAAGCACCGACCTGCGCTTTGGGGGAGCTGCACCACGTTGGTGAAGGTGCGCTCGTCCTGGGGCACCACGTCGGGGAAGGCCTTGATCTGTCTGTCGCAGATGGGAACCTCTCCCGACGTGCAATTCGTGTATTCATAGTCGCTCGGCGGCGGATAGGCGATCCGGTTGATGATCTCCTGCCCGGGCAGGGGAATCACTGAAGGGTGGCCCAACCAGTCCCAGGTAACCGACACCTGGTTTTCCGGCCGGTCGTGGCTGAAGGGCACGGGCCGGATCTTGCACTCGTCGGGCGCGGGCGGCCCGCCCGCGGCGACGAAGTCGGGGTGGTAGTCGGTGCGAGGCCACCTGTCCGGCAGCTCCCCCATGGCGTCGCAGTCACCGGAGAACACGGGACGGTAGGCCGGAGAGTTTGGGAACTGGGCCCCACGCTCACCATATTCGGGGCAATACCTTTCCTTGCAGTTCTGATCCCACCCGTTCCCGCCCGGGCAGCCGCAGGCGCCGATGGTCACGGGACGACCCCCGCCCGGGCTGGGCGGGTTGGGCGGCCAGCCCGGGTCGAGCGCCTCCGCCTTGAAGGAGACCCGGATATCAGGGGAGACGCAGCCGCCGAGGACCAGGCAGGAGGGGCCGCAGATGTCCAGGGTGGTGGTGACCTCGTGGCCTCCCAGCCGAGGATTGCTCGCCACGGGCATGGCCTGGCAGAAGTCGCCAACCCCGTTGTCGTCGCTGTCCCACTGGTAGGGGTTGTAGTACATGCCCCGGCAGGCCTGCTCCTCGGCAGGAGGATCG
>CAYFWA010000654.1:2315-4485 GCA_964346625.1 uncultured Myxococcales bacterium | reverse complement strand
GCGGTGGCGGAGCTGACGCGGCTCAAGGGCTGCGGGCCGCGCACCGCGGAGCGGCTGGTCGAGCGGGGGGTCGGCTCGCTGCGCGAGCTGCTGTGGCTTTTGCCGCTGGGCTACGAGGATCGGCGGCGGCAGGTGCCGCTTTCAGAGCTCGAGGTGGGGCAGGCGGTGACCACGCGGGGCACGGTGTCCCAGGCCGGCTGGCGGGGGCGCTCCGGGCGGCGGTTTTACGAGGCGCGGCTGCAGGACGAGGCCGGCGAGGGCGCGCTGCTCTTGTGCTGGTTTCGGGCCTGGCCCGGCCTGGCGGCGCGGTTTCGGCCCGGCGCCGAGGTGGTGGCCAGCGGCGCGGTGAAAAAGTGGCGGGGCCAGCTCCAGATGGTGCACCCCACGGCGCGGATCCTGGAGCCGGGGCAGGAGCCGGAGCCCGAGGGCATCGTGCCGCGCTACCCGCTGGTGGAGGGGGTGGGCGCGGCGGTGGTGCGCAAGCTGTGCGCCCAGGTGGCCGCGCAGGCGGCGGAGCTGGAGCCCGAGCCCCTGCCCGCGGCGCTGCGCGAGTCGCTGGCGCTGCCGGGGCGCGCCGCGGCGCTGCGCACCCTGCACGGGCCGCCGGAGGGCTTGACCGACGACGAGGTCGAGGCGCTGGCCGAGCGGGGCAGCCCCGCGCACCGGCGGCTGATCTTCGACGAGCTGTTTTTGTCCCAGCTCGCCCTGTCGCGGCGTCGGCGCCAGGTGCGGGCGCGGGCGGCGCATCCGTGCCCCCCGCTCCCGGACGGGATCCCCGGGGACCTGTTTCCCTTCACCCTCACCGGGGCCCAGCGGCGGGTCATCGAGGAGCTCTGCGCCGACCTCGCGGCGCCGGTGCCCATGCAGCGCCTGGTGCAGGGGGACGTGGGCGCGGGCAAGACCGCCGTGGCCTTCGCGGCAGCGGCCCAGGTGCTCGCCGCCGGGGGGCAGGTGGCCTTCATGGCGCCCACCGAGATCCTGGCCGCGCAGCACCGGCAGACCCTGGCCCCGTGGGTAGAGCGGCTGGGCTACCGCATGGCGCTTTTGACCGCGTCCACGCCGCGCGGGTCCCGGGAGTCGATCCTGAGCCTGCTCGGGGCCGGACAGATCCACGTGGTGGTGGGGACCCACGCCCTGCTGGCCGAGCGGGTGGCCTTCGCGCGGCTGGGCCTGGCGGTGGTGGACGAGCAGCATCGCTTCGGGGTGGCCCAGCGCGCGCGGCTGCGCGATCAGGGCGAGGCCGCTAGTGGCCACAGCCCCCACCTGCTGGTGATGACCGCCACCCCCATCCCGCGCACCCTGGCGTTGACCGTGTACGGGGACCTGGATCTGTCGGTGGTGGACGAGCTGCCCCCGGGGCGGGTGGCCCCGCGCACCCACGTGTTTCCGGTGGCCAAGCGCCCCCGGCTCTACGAGCGGGTCAAGGCGCATCTCGAGGCGGGCAAGCGCGCCTTCGTGGTCTGTCCCCTGGTGGCCGAGTCGGAGGCCGTGGCGGCGGCCGACACGGAGCAGACCTTCGCGGATCTGAGCGAGCGGCTGGCGCCCCACCCGGTGGGGCGGCTGCACGGGCGGATGAGCGCCGAGGAGAAGGCCCGGACGCTGCAGGCCTTTCGCGACGGCGCGCTGCGGGTGCTGGTGGCCACCACCGTGGTGGAGGTGGGCGTGGACATCCCCGACGCGGAGATCATGGTGGTGGAGAGCGCGCAGCGCTTCGGGTTGGCCCAGCTCCACCAGCTCCGCGGGCGGGTGGGCCGCCGCGCCGGCGCCGACGCCCTGTGTCTGCTGGTGGCCGACCCCGAGGCCACCGAGGAGGCCGAGCGTCGCCTCGAGGTGATGACCGAGACCGCCGATGGGTTCCGCATCGCCGAGGCCGACCTCGCGATTCGCGGTCCCGGGGAGCTGGTGGGCCTGCGTCAGGCGGGCGGCGGGGATCTGGGCCTGGCCGGGGCGGCGGCGCACCCACAGCTTCTCGCCGAGGCCCGGCAGGCCGCCCGGGCGCTGGTGGAGCGGGACCCGGAGCTGGCCGATCCCGAGCACCAGGAGCTGGGGAGCTTGCTGCAGCTTCGCTGGGCCGGGCGCGTGTTCGGCGAGGAGAGTGGCTGACCCGGACCGTGGCCCCTGCGCCGTGACCCCTGCGCCGTGACCCCTGCGCCGTGACCCCTGCGCCGTG
>CAYFWA010000654.1:0-2215 GCA_964346625.1 uncultured Myxococcales bacterium | reverse complement strand
CCCCTGCGCCGTGACCCCTGCGCCGTGACCCCTGCGCCGTGACCCCTGCGCCGTGACCCCTGCGTCGGGGACGGGATCCGGGCGACGGGGCAGCGGCCCCGTTACGTCTTTGGCGGGGCGCTCTTTCCGCTGGAAATGCACTCTTGCACTGACAGGCGGTGTTGCTATAGGACTCAACGGGTAAACGAACCGGGCCGCCCCGCCCCCCGGGGGAGGCTCCGCTCCAAGTATCGAGAACCCCGAAGGAAGGAGACTGACGATGAAAGTGACCATCACCGACGATTGCACGGGCTGCGGCGTGTGCGAGACCATCGCCCCGGACGTGTTCGTGGTGGAGGACGACACCGCCACGGTGAACCAGGACGAGATCGAGGGCAACGAGGACGAGATCCGCGAGGCGGCCGAGGAGTGCCCCGACGAGTCGATCAAGATCGAGGAGTAGCTCCCCCCCTTGTGGCAGCGTCCCCGTCCTTTTTCGCTCTTTTTTTTCTATCTGGATGTTACCCGGCGGTCGCACCGCCGCCACGCGGGGGTGCCTCACCCCCCCTGCGGGTGAGCGCCCTGCTCCAGCCCCGTGATGGCGTCGGATACCTCGGCCGCGGTGGTGGTGGTCTGAAGCTGGCGGCGAAAGGCCACCGCGCCGGGCAGCGCGCGGGAGGTCCACATCAGATGCTTGCGGATCTCGCGCACCGCCACCGGCTCGGGATCATCTTCGAGCGCCAGGCTGAGGTGGCGGCGCATCAGGGCCACGCGCTCGGCTCGCCCGGGCGCAGGCGGCGGCGGAGCGCCCCGGGCGGCCGCGGTGAGGGAGGCGAACACCCAGGGGTTTCCCAGGGCTCCGCGCCCGATCATCACGGCGGCGCAGCCGGTCTGCGCGCGCATGCGGCGGTCGCTGGCGGCGTCCACCACGTCGCCGTTGCCCATCACCGGAACGTGCGCGCCCACCGCCTCCACCACCGCGCGGATGCCCGCCAGGTCGCACTGCGCGGAAAACCACTGCTGGCGGGTGCGGCCGTGCACCGTCACCGCGCACGCCCCGGCCTCCACCATCTGCCGGGCGAACTGCGGGGCGTTGCGCGAGGCGTCGTCCCAGCCCAGGCGGATCTTCACGGTCACGCCCACCTGCGGCCCGGCGCCGCGGCGGGCGGCCGACACCAGGCGGGCGGCCAGCTCGGGGGTGCGCATCAGGGCCACGCCACCGCCGGTCTTGGCCACCTTCTTGACCGGGCAGCCCATGTTCAGGTCGATGAGCTCGACGCCGAGCTCCGCGGCGTGGCCGGCCGCGCGCTCCAGCTCGTCGGGGCGGGCCCCCACGAGCTGCACGGCGAAGGGCGCCGCGAGGCGGCTGCGGCGCACCAGGCGCAGGGTCTTGGGTTGCCGGCGCACCAGGCCGGCGACGCTCACCATCTCGCTCCAGGTGAGGCTCGCCCCCTGCTCCTCGCACAGGATGCGGAAGGCGGGGGTGGAGATGGAGGCCAGGGGCGACAGCACGTGGCCGCCGCGGACGGTGACCGGGCCCAGCTTCAGGGGGGCGATGGCGAAGGGAGCCAACGCGGTCACCGCCGGTGGGGCGGCGGCGCACCCGGGACCCGGCGCGCCAGCAGCGCGTCGAGCACCACGGCGTCGCGAAACAGGGCAGCGCTCGCAAACGGCTCCCGGACCCGGCCGGCGCGCGCTGGGGCGGCCGCGTGGTGCGGCCGCTCGGATCGCCGCCGGGCGCCGCCGGCGGGACCGAAGGTGGCCAGCAGCCACTGCGCGATGGAGCCGCCGCGGCCCGAGCCCGCCCGCTGGCGGGCCAGCAGCGCGCCGGCCAGCCGCACCGCCGCGGCGCTCTCGGCGGCCGGGGCGCCCCCCGCAGCGAGGCGGTCGGCCACGGCCTCGGCCCGCGCCTGGGCGCCCTCGTCGAACCCGACGCCCTCCACGCCCGAAAGGCTGTAGCCCCCCAGGGCGGCCAGGGGCAGCCCAAGCAGCCCCTCGGCGAGCTGCCCGGCCGTGGTTTCGAAAGGCGCCAGGGGGGCGGTGAGCCACCCCTCGAGCCGGCTGGGCGCGTACAGCACCTGGGGGTGGCCGTGGAGCTGCTGCCAGTGCTCATGCAGCGCCCGGGCCTCGCCTTCGAAGCCGAGGGCGGACAGCGCCTCCACGGTGAACACCATCCGCAGGTGCGCCGGCGGGGTGGCGCTGCAGGGCGCGCCGGAGCGGTCCACCGTGGCGGCCA
>CAYFWA010000653.1:0-4495 GCA_964346625.1 uncultured Myxococcales bacterium | reverse complement strand
GCTCCCCGCGTTCGCCCGCGAGGGCAGGGTCGCCCCCGTTCGCGGAAGCAGGCGCGCGGCCCGCGCCCCTCGCGCCCGCGAGCCCGCCCACGCCCGTCGCGCTCGCGGCCCCAGGACACCGACCCCGCGCGCTGGCGCCGGTGGCAGGGGCGCGTGGTGAAAGCCATCACCGCCAAGGGGCTCGCGCGCACCCGGACCTGGCGGCTCCGTCACCACCTGGACACCAAGGTGGGGGACCGCTTCCACGCGGAGCGGTTCGCCCACGACGTGCGCCGCGTGCGCAACCTGGAGCTGTTCCAGGGGATCCGGGTTCGCGCCGAGGCACGTGAAGGCGGCGTGGCGCTGCGGTTCCAGATGGAGGACAAGTGGTCGCTTTTGCCCTTCTTCAACGCGTTTTTCAACCTCGGCAGCGTCAGCGTGGTGGCCGGGGTCTACGACGCGAACACCCTGGGCACGCTCTCCTACGTGGACCTGAAGCTGCTGCTGTTCAGCTACCTGCCGCTGACCAAGGACTCCATCAAGCCCGGGGGCAACCTCACGGTGGGCATTCCGCGCCTGTTCGGGCGCGCGCTGTCCTACTGGATCGACGCCCGGGCCCAGACATCGGTGCTCACCATCGTCGGGGATCGCGGCTCCTGGGCGGGCTCTTGGCAGCGCGAGCGCTACGGGGGATATCACTCCCTGAGCTGGGAGGCCTGGCCCTGGCTGCGAGTGGGCGTGTCGCAGACCCTGCTTTATTCACGCTACCGATCGGTGGAGGGGCAGCCAGACGGTGACGAGCCCACGGTGCCCCGACCACGCGATGGCCTCACGCACGCCTGGGGTTTGTCGGTGACCCTGGGCCACCTCACCTACCGCCGCTACCTGATGCACGGGATCCGCTTGAGCCTTGGCGTGTCAGGGTCGGCCCGGTGGCTCGGCTCCGACTCCAGCTACGCCAGCGTCACCGGGGACTTCAAGGCGTTTTACAACCTCGGACCGCGGGCGGGAAATCTCGGCCTGTGGCTGCATGGCGGTTACCTCGAGGGCGGCCGCTACGCCGATCTGTTCAAGCTGGGGAGTTGGACGGGGCTGCGGGGCTTTTTCACCCGCCACTTCGCGGCACGCACCTATCTGCTGGGCACCCTCGAGTACCGCACGGGGGTGGCGCGCATCGGGTTCCCCGTGGCCTCCATCATCCCCTACTTCCGCGGCAAGGTTTTGGGCGTGCAGGCGGCGGTGTTCGCCGACGGCGGCCGCATCGCGGGCGCGGGGCCCTACCGCACCCGGGAGTCCGGCGAGGCCCTGCTGGCGGTGGGCGCGGGGGTGCGCCTGGTGGTGCTCAATCTCTACAAGGCCATGATGCGGCTGGACTTCGCCTACGTGGTCTCCCCCTACCGCAGCTTCGACCTCATCATCGCGACTCAGCAGTATTTTTAATTCATCCCCCCCGAAGCGTCCCCGGCACGGCGCCCCCGCCGCAGGCGGGGGCGCCGTGCCGGGGACGCCGTGCCGGGGACGCCGTGCCGGGGACGCCAGTAAACGATTCCTCTCATTGGCTCGGTGCATGCAGCCCTCCCGGATGCCATGCAGGCAGCATCGGATCCGGTGTGGTTCCGCGAGCCCCGAAGACCGCAACGTTGACAACGTCGCGGCGCTCGTCCTACGCTGCTCACTAGTATTCTTGTCGGTGATGGCCGTCGACACAGAAAACGAGGGGTATGACATGACGATTCGTAGGTATTACTGGGTTTTTCTGGGGATCCTGGCCATCGGGTTGGGCGCCGGGATTGGCGTGATGGGCTGTGACAACGGCACCGGCGTCGGGGCCACGGAGAACAAGTGCGACGACGGGTTGGACAACGACGGGGACGGCGATGTGGACTGCGCCGACAGCGACTGCCTCGACGACCCCGCCTGCGAGGGCATCGGCGAGACGGAGTGCGACGACGCCATCGACAACGACGGCGACGGGCTCACCGACTGTGACGATCCGGACTGCATGGACGATCCGGCCTGCACCGGGGAGACCGAGGACTGCGGGGACGCCACGGACAACGACGGCGACGGCTTGGTGGACTGCGACGATCCCGACTGCGCGGACAACCCAGCCTGCCCGGGGGAGGAGCAGATCTGCGACGACGGGGTGGACAACGACGCCGACGGGGACGTGGACTGCGCCGACGCCGACTGCGAGGGAGACCCGGCCTGTCCGGGCATGGAGCTGGTGTGCGACGACGAGGTGGACAACGACGCCGACGGGGACGTGGACTGCGCCGACGCCGACTGCCGCTTCGACCCGGCCTGCGAGGGCCAGACCGAGCTCGACTGTAGCAACCAGGTGGACGACGACGAGGACGGAGACGTGGACTGCGACGACAGCGACTGCGTCAACGACGTGGCCTGCGGCGGCACCGGCCTCACCTGCGGCCAGGTGCTGAGCTGCGCCTACGGCTGCGGCCAGGACTTCCAGTGCATGCAGGCCTGCCAGCAGAGCGGTTGCCAATCGGCCCAGACGCTGGCCCAGGACTACCTGACCTGCGCCATGATGGCCTGCTATCAGGAGTGCCAGGCGGGCCTCGGGGATCCGGCGTGTCAGACCTGCTCGGCGGCGGCCTGCCCCACGGAGCTGCAGGCCTGCCAGGCCGACACCTGCGCGGCCAGCTCGGAGATCTGCGACAACGGCGCGGACGACGACGGCGACGGGGACGTGGACTGCGATGACGCGGACTGCGCTGGCGCCCCGGCCTGCTCGGCCACGGGGCAGACCTGCTCCGAGGTGCTGCTGTGCGCCCAGGGTTGCGGCACGGACTACAACTGCATCCAGGCCTGCCAGCAGAGCGGCTGCCCAAGCGCCCAGCAGCTCTCCGAGGATCTGGTGACCTGCGCCATGGGGAGCTGCCTACAGTCCTGTATGTCCGGGCTGAGCGATCCGGCCTGCTTGCAGTGCATCAACGCGAACTGCTCGGCGGAGATGGCCGCGTGCCAGGCCGACACCTGCGCCCCCATCGCGGAGGTCTGCGACAACGGGATGGACGACGATCAGGACGGCGACATCGACTGTGCCGACAGCGACTGCGCGGGCGACCCGGCCTGCTCCACGGGCAACGAGATCTGCGACAACGGCGTCGACGACGACAGCGACGGGGACGTGGACTGCGCCGACAGCGACTGCGCCAACGCGCCGGCCTGCAGCCAGCTCACCGAGACGGCCTGCGGGGACGGCCAGGACAACGACAGCGACGGAGACGTGGACTGCGCCGATAGCGACTGCGCCTCCTATCCGGCCTGCGGCGGCAGCGGCTGGACCTGCGGTGAAACCTGGACCTGCGTGGAAAACTGCGGGACCGACTATACGTGCATGCAGGACTGCCAGGACAACGCCTGTGCCAGCGGCCAAGCGAAGGCCCAGGATCTGCTCGACTGCGCGCAGAGCGCCTGTTTGATGTCGTGCTTCGGCGGTCTGGGTGACCCGAGCTGCCAGCAGTGCATCATCTCGTCCTGCCCCACGGAGTACCAGGCGTGCATGAACGACACCTGCACCCCCGTGGCCGAGGTGTGCGACAACAACCTCGACGATGACCAGGACGGGGACGTGGATTGCGCCGACAGCGACTGCTCCGGCTTCGCCGGCTGCGGTGCCGAGGTTTGCGACGATGGCTACGACAACGACGGCGACGGGGACGTGGACTGCGCCGACGGCGACTGTGCTGGCGACCCGGCCTGCACCGCCAGCCCAGAGGTGTGCGACGACAACATCGACAACGACAACGACGGCGACACGGACTGCGCCGACAGCGACTGCACCGGCGACCCGGCCTGCGCCACCGGCGGCGACACCTGCTCGGACATCCTCGCCTGCCGCCAGAACTGCACCCAGGGCGACACGGCCTGTTATGACGCCTGCGAGGCCGCGGGCTGCGCCAGCGCCCAGACGGCCTACAACGACTTGGAGGCCTGCGTCTTTGCGAATTGCGTGCCACCCTGCGGCGGAGGCAACCAGATGCAGTGCTACATGTGCATCCAGAACAGCTGCGGCACCGAGTACAACGCCTGCCAGAACAACACCTGTCCCTGATTTTCGGGGGGGCTGTCCCAGCCCCCCCCCCGCGCCGAATGAATCGGCGCGGGTAGAGGGAGATGGGGACGGATCTCGGGGTAGAGGGAGATGGGGACGGAGATGGGGACGGATCTCGAATTCTCGAATTCGCGCGGGGTAGGGTGGGAGATGGGGACGGGAGATGGGGACGGGAGATGGGGACGGGAGATGGGGAGGGAGATGGGGACGGATCTCGAATTCTCGAATTCGTGCGATGGCTGGGCGGAGGAAAGCAGGGATGGAAGTAGGAGGGGGACGACACCTGTGCGCTATACACGACTGAAAAAGTCATAATGCACTGGATTTATTAACAGAAACGCTGGTTCAGTGATGGGGGGGGTATAGAAAGCATGGTCCATCCAGAGCCATTTGCGCTGTGGCCGAAGCCGCGCGCCCCGCGGGGCCCCCGCCCCTCGC
>CAYFWA010000652.1:3076-4500 GCA_964346625.1 uncultured Myxococcales bacterium | reverse complement strand
CCCTCGACGATGTCCAGGGTGTTTTCCAGACCCTTGGCTTCCTCGACGGTGATGACGCCTTCCTTGCCGACCTTGCTCATGGCATCGGCGATGAGGTTGCCGATCGTGGCGTCGTTGTTGGCGGAGATGGTGCCGACCTGGGCGATTTCCTTTTCTTCCCGGGTGGTGTGGGTTATGCTGGCCATTTCCTTGACAATGGCATCCACTGCCTTGTCGATGCCCCGCTTGATGGACATGGGGTTGCGCTCGGCGGCTACGAGCTTGAGGCCCTCATTGTAGATGTTCTGGGCCATGATGGTGGCTGTGGTGGTGCCGTCGCCGGCGATGTCGCTGGTCTTGCTGGCCACTTCCTTGACCATCTGGGCGCCCATGTTCTCGAACTTGTCCTCAAGCTCGATCTCCTTGGCGACGGTGACGCCGTCCTTGGTGACGGTGGGGGAGCCCCAGGACTTCTCGAGCACCACGTTTCGACCGCGGGGCCCGAGGGTCGCCTTCACCGCGTTGGCCAGGGTGTTGACGCCTTGCAGGACCTTCCGACGAGCCTCTTCGTCAAAAATGATTTCCTTTGCGGCCATGTCTTTTATCCTTTCCGAAAGCTTGTTTCTCGCAGGTTGGTTGTCGCTCCACGGGGGCCGGGCGCGGGGAAGCCAGTGGGCGTGCTCGCCCGGCCGCAGCCCGAATCAGCCCACGATCCCGAGGACGTCATCCTCAC
The DNA here is from genome assembly GCA_964346625.1 of uncultured Myxococcales bacterium. Lineage (GTDB taxonomy): Bacteria > Myxococcota_A > Polyangia > HGW-17 > JAJRWW01 > CAYFWA01. The sequence goes on along the minus strand of CAYFWA010000652.1, from coordinate 3,788 downwards.
GCATGATGAGGTACTCCTTGCCCTCGATCGTGATGTCCGTGCCGGCGTACTTGCCGAACAGGACCGTGTCGCCTTTCTGCACCTCGAGCTCACGCACGGATCCGTCGTCTTGGAGCTTGCCCTTGCCGACCGCGATCACCGTGCCCTGGATGGGCTTTTCCTTGGCGCTTTCGGGGATGAAGATCCCGCCTGCGGTCTTTTCCTCCATCTCGGTTCTCTCGACGAGGATCCGATCGTAGAGCGGACGGAATTTGAGTTTCATCGGTTTCCTCCTGGTTCATCAGTTGTCGCGTTGGACGAGGTTTGTGAGTGTTTCCGATATATTTTCCGGGTCGTTGGAACCCAGTGACAGCCTGAATCGATGTTTCGGGCCCCGGACACTCCCAGGTCAGGGCAGAGGCCGTGTCTCAAGGCGCGGGAAACTTAATCCTTCTTCCGAGGCTGGCAACCCCGCGGTGAATTTTTTTTACCCAAGGGTGCTGGGCGCTTTCGGGACCCGCTTGGTCCGGATTCAGCAGAGCTACGCGGAGCGGGCCGGTTGACGGGCTCTCGACCCGGTGGCATGTTAGGGCTCGAACGAAGATGGCTCCGGCACTCGGACTCGAGCTTCGCCCTTGGCGTCTGCTGAGAACGGCCGAAATCACGACGAAAGAAGGGCGAAAGAAGGGCGAAAGAAGGGCGAAAGAAGGGCGAAAGAAGGGCGAAAGAAGGG
>CAYFWA010000652.1:2188-2976 GCA_964346625.1 uncultured Myxococcales bacterium | reverse complement strand
CGAAACTCGAGTCGGAGGCCCAGTACCCTCAACGCGGTCTGCGTCGCTCGTCTGGCTGGTTTCCCAAGAATGTCCAGCCGAGTGGTCTCGGACCGCGCTTCACCGCGTCGCACCCGTTGCGCCGGGAGCGGTTTTTCACGAGCCCTCATGCTCCGGGGATCCGAAAGGCCCCGGGGAGTCGAAAGGCTCCGGGGATCCGAGAGGTAGATTCCGATGCTTGATGATCGGCAAAAGGACGCGCTGAGGCGCTGGTATCGACGAGACGAGATCCGCAAAGAGATGGAGCGGCTGATCGAGAGCGAGGACTACGAAAACCTCGAAGAGTTTGTTCAGATGCGCTCCCTTTTCGGCCTCGCGCGTCACTCCGAGCTTCCCGAGTACCTCAAGGATGGGACCCGACCCCTGATCCCGAGCAACTGCAACCCCCGCGAGGATGAAGAGCAGTGGAAGGACGCGGTGGATGTGGGCTGGGAGGTGGTGGAGGCCGATTTCGGCCTGACTCGCGACGCGATTCATCTGAAGATCAAGGAGTGGCAGGAGCGCACCTGGGAAGAGTTCATCCGCAGCGTCGAAGAGCGCAAGCGGGAGCGGGCCCACAAGGGGGACTGAGCCCCTGCGGGGACCCCCTTCGTCACCGGGCGTCGGGTCCGCCCCCGCGACGCTCCGCACGCCAGTCGTCCCCACGCGCACGTGCCCGCGCCCACGCCCACGTGCTGCGGGGAATTCCGCGATCCAACACCAGCGCCCCGCGACGCTCAACACCAACGCCCCGCGACGCTCAACACCAA
>CAYFWA010000652.1:0-2088 GCA_964346625.1 uncultured Myxococcales bacterium | reverse complement strand
ACCAACGCCTAGCGACGCTCAACACCAACGCCTAGCGACGCTCAACACCAACGCCCCGCGACGCTCAACACCAACGCCCCGCGACACTCAACACCAACGCCCCGCAACGCAGACGTACCGCACGCCCATGAAGAAGAAACCGGCCGACAAAAGCCAGCAAGGCGCCGTGACCATCCCGGCGCGGTCCCAGATCCCCGCACGCTACAAGTGGGATCCCACCATCTTGTTTTCGGACATCGCGGCCTGGGAGACCGAGGTCAAGGCCGTCCGGCGGGCCCTGCCGGGCCTGTCCAAACACGCGGGTCATCTCGGCGAATCGGCGGCCCGTGCCGCGCGCGCCCTCGATCACATCTTCGCCGTTCGGCGGCGACTCGAGGCCCTGTCGGCCTACGCCTCTCGGTTGCTGGACACCGACGTCCGCCAATCCCGACCCCAGGCGCTGAGCACCACCGCCGAGAAGCTCTTCAGCGAGTTCTTGTCGGTCACGGCCTACGCCGAGCCCGAGCTGCTGGCCCTGCCCGAACAGACCCTGCGCGCCTACGCCGCCGATCCGGCCCTGGCGGACTACGATCGGTACCTGGCGGATCTCGTCCGCCTGCGGGATCACGTGCTGAGCACCCGCGAGGAGTCCATTTTGGCCAACGCCTCCGTGCTGGGCGTAACCGCCTACAACACCTACAAGACCTTCGCCAACGCCGACCTCGAGCTCCCCACCTTCACCGACCACGAGGGCCGGGAGGTCCGCCTCTCGGCGGCCATGTACTCGCGCTATCGCCAGTCACCGCACCGCGAGGAGCGACGCACGGTCTTCGAGACGTTCTGGGGGACCTACCGCGGCTATCGCAACACCTTCGCGCAGATGCTGGCGGGGCAGCTTTCGTACTACGACTTCACGGCCCGCACGCGGCGTTATCCCGACGCCCTCACCGCCTCGCTCAAGCCCAACGCCATCCCGCCAGCGCTGTACGACAACCTGATTCGCTCGGTGACCGGGCACCTGGACGCCTTTCACCGCTACCTGCGGCTGCGCAAGCGGCTGCTGGGGATCCGGGGGGAGCAATACTACTACGACATCTACCCCATGCCCGTGGCCGAGGGACGGCGGGTCTACACCTACGAGCAGTCACGGACCATCATCCACCGCTCCATGCGGCCCCTGGGCCGGGCCTACCAGCGTCGGCTCGAGGAGGCCATGGCGGACGGCTCGGGCTGGATCGACGTGTTTCCCAACCAGGGCAAGCGCAGCGGAGCCTACAGCTCCTCGACCTACGGCGAGCATCCGCTGGTGCTGCTCAACTTCAACAACGATTTCGATAGCCTCTCCACCATGGCCCACGAGCTCGGCCACGCGCTGCACAGCGCCTACTCCAACGAGGCCCAGCCCTACCCCAAGGCCGACTACGCGCTGTTCAACGCCGAGGTGGCCTCGATCTTCAACGAGACGCTGCTCATCGAGTACCTGCTCAAGCGCGAGAAGAACGCCGACGAGCGCAAGTTCCTGCTCGCGGCGTACCTCGACTCGTTCCGGGGCACGGTGTTTCGGCAGACCCTGTTCGCCGAGTTCGAGCGGGTGGTCTATCGGCGCGTCAAACAGGGCAAGTCGCTCACCGCCGACTCGCTGTCGCGGCTGTATCTGCGCCTGGTGCGCAAGTACCACGGCCACAGCGAGGGGGTGATGAACATCCAGCCCCTCTACGGGATCGAGTGGGCCTTCATCCCGCACTTTTACTACAACTTCTACGTGTACCAGTACGTCACCGGTTTCATCGCGGCCACGGCCCTGGCCCAGCGGGTCCTCGAGCAGGGCAGCCCGGCGGCCCAGCTCTACATCCAGGAGATGCTCAAGGCCGGTGGCGCCCGGGAGCCCATGGAGATCCTGCGCCGCGCAGGCGTGGACATGATGTCCTCGGTGCCCTACCGTAAGGCCATCCGGCAGTTCTCCGATCGCGTCCGGGAGCTCGGGCGGCTGTCCAAGCAGGCGTAGCCCAACGGCAAGGCCATCCGGCAGCGCTCCGATCGCGTCCGGGGGCGCGGACGGCTGTCCAAGCGGTCACACCCCAGACCGACCGATCCACGGGGCGGCCAGGG
>CAYFWA010000651.1:3157-4511 GCA_964346625.1 uncultured Myxococcales bacterium | reverse complement strand
CGGCTGGCTGCGTTGCTCCTCCGTTACGTACGCCCAGTACGCGCCGTCGTCGCGCTTTGCCAGCCGCGCGCCTCGCACGCCAACTTGACAAACTAATTTTGATCAGGCTCCTAACTGTCGGGGTCCTGCTCGCGGTCGCGGGCGCGCAGGGCGGCGCGCAGCTTCTCGGGGGTGATGGGCAGGTCGGGCACGCGTACGCCCACCGCGTCCCAGATGGCGTTGGCGATGGCCGGGGCGGTGGGCACCAGGCCCGGCTCGCCCACGCCCTTGGCGCCGTAGGGGCCCGCCGGATCGTCGGTCTCCACGTAGCGCAGCCGGATGGGGAAGCAAAGCTCGCCGGCGGTGGGGATCTTGTAGTCGCGGAAGTTGGTGTTGAGGATGCGGCCGCCGGCGGACAAAAGCTCCTCGGTGAAGGTGAACCCGAGCCCCTGGGCGATGGCGCCGTACATCTGGCCGTCGAGGGTCTGGGGGTGGATCACCCGCCCCACGTCGTGGGCGGCCACGAAGTCCAGGATCTCCACCTCGCCGGTCTGCTCGTCCACGGCCACGCGCACGCCCTGGGTGCCCCAGGCATAGGACGCGCTCATGTTGCCCCGGCCCACGGCCCAGTCGGGCAGCTCGGTGGGGGGATCGTAGAAGTGCTCTACGGTGATCATCTGCCCGCCGGTGCGAAAGTGCGCGGCGCGCAGCACGCGGTCCAGGGGCACCGCCTGCCAGGGCTCGGGCGTCGCGGGCGGCGCTGACGACGCGGGCGGCGGCGGCGACTCCGGCGGCTGCGGCGGCGCCGGCGGCTGCGGCGACTCCGGCGGCTGCGGCGGCGCCGCGGTCGATGCGGTGCGCAGGATCACCTCGTTTCCCCGGATCTCGAGCTGATCGGGGGTGACCGTCTCGGGCAGGGCGCCTGAGGGCGGCTCGTAGCCCGGGTTTTTCTTGCGGTGCCTCTCCAGGGCCTTTTTCAGCTCGCGCGGAAAGATCCCGGCGGCCAGCTCCAGGATGCGGGCCCGGGCCTTTTCGCAGGCGCCCAGGGCGGCGTTGCCCGCCACGAAGATGCCCCGGCTGGCGTGGGTGCCCACGTCCCAGGGGCAGGTGGCGGTGTCGGTGGGGTTGATGAACACCCGGTCGGGGGTGACCCCGAGGCTCTCGGCCACCACGTAGGAAAGCGCCGCGTGCAGGCCCTGGCCCATCTCCACGCCGCCGTAGGACACATAGACGTTGCCGAAGTCGTCGAGCCGCAAGATCACCCCGGAGGCGTCGGAGCGGTAGATGCGCCCCGAGCCCCCCACGTGAAACAGCGAGGCCATCCCCACGCCCTGGCGGCGGCCCTGGTCATCCCGGGCGCCCGGGCCCCCGGCGC
>CAYFWA010000651.1:1678-3057 GCA_964346625.1 uncultured Myxococcales bacterium | reverse complement strand
CCCGGCGGTTTTGCCACTGCAGCTCGTCGCCCACGGTCTGCAGGCACTGGCGCAGCCCGCAGGTGGTGACCTTGAGGCCCATGGGCGTCTCGGTGTCGGGCTCGTTGCAGTTGATGAGCCGCAGCTCCAGGGGGTCGATGCCGGCGGCGGTGGCCAGCTCGTCCATGGACTGCTCGAGGCCCCAGGTGACCTCCGGGTTGCCGTAGCCGCGCATGGCCTGGCTGTAGATGTTGTTCGTATAGATGCACCGGGCGTCGAAGCGCACGTTGTTCACGCGATACAGCGACGTGGCCGGCAGCAGCATCACCGTGGGGAAGGTGGCGCCCCAGGAGGCGTAGGCGCCGTTGTCCTGGGTGACCTCCACCTCCCGGAAGGTGAGCCGGCCCGCGGCGTCGCAGCCATGCGAGACCCGCACCCGGGCCGACTGGCGCGGCGCCAGGCAGGCGAACTCCTCGTCGCGGTCGTACACGAGGCGCACCGGGCGGTCGGTGGCGTGGGCCAGCAGGATGGTGATGAGCTCGTAGGGGTGGGTGTCGAGGCCCGAGCCGAAGCCGCCCCCCAGGGCGGGCACCACCACGCGGGCGCGCCGCCCCCGCAGCCCCATGGCGGCAAGGGCCTGCTGGAAGTCGCGCTGGGCCAAAAAGGGGATCTGGGTCTTGGCCCAGATGGTCAGGTGTCCCTGGGCGTCGAGCTCGGCCAGACACCCGGCGGTGCCCATGCACGACTGCTGCATCCACTGGGAGGAAAACTCCCCGCGCACGGTGTGCACGGCCTGGCGGCGCCCCGCCTCCAGGTCGCCGCTTTCGTGGTGGTAGCGCAGCGGCAGCTCGTTGGACTCCAGGGGCCGGCCGCGGGCGTCGGTCTCGTGGATCCGCGGGGCGTCCGGGCGCAGGGCCTGCACCGGATCGTGCACCGCCGGCAGGGGCTCGTAGTCCACCTCGATGAGCGCGGCCGCCTCGGCGGCGATGTCGGGGTCGATGGCCGCCACCGCGGCCACCTCGTCGCGGTACTGGCGCACCTTGTCGCCCTTGAGCGCCACGTTGTCGCGCAGAAAGCCCAGCCGGATCTCGGGGGTGTTTTGCGCCGTGATCACCGCCCGCACCCCGGGCAGCCGCTCGGCCCGCGAAGTGTCGATGTGCTTGATGCGGGCGTGGGCGTGCTCGCTGAAGCGGATCTTGGCGTGCAGCATGCCCGGCCGCTCGAGGTCGTGGATGTACACCGCGCGGCCGCTGGCCTTGTCCGGGCTGTCGGGTCGGGGCGACTCGGTGCCCACGTGTCGCAACGTCGCCGGGTCGGTCCCGCGCCCGGGGTCGGTGGCCTGCTTGGGGTCGGTGGCCTGCTTGGGGTCGGTGGCCTGCTTGGGGTCGGTGGCCTGCTTG
>CAYFWA010000651.1:0-1578 GCA_964346625.1 uncultured Myxococcales bacterium | reverse complement strand
TGGCCTGCTTGGGGTCGGTGGCCTGCTTGGGGTCGGTGGCCTGCTTGGGGTCGGTCGCCTTCATCCCTGGCCTCCCTGGTTGCCTTCGCCGCGTCTCGCGCCGTCCGGGGCGTCTGCGGCGGGTGGGGCGTCTCCAGTCACCGGGGTTGACGCGTGGGCGCCGGCTTCGCGCGCGGCGGCGAGGTGCACCGCCTGCAGGATCTGCACGTAGCCGGTGCAGCGGCACAGGTTGCCCAGCAGCGCCTCCCGGATCTCGTCGTCGGTGGGGTCGGGCCGCGCGTCCAGCAGCGCCCGGGCCGACAGGATCATCCCCGCGGTGCAAAAGCCGCACTGGATGGCGCCGGCGTCCACGAAGGCTTGCTGCAGCGCCGACAGGCCGCGGCGGGGCTCGGCCAGGCCCTCGATGGTGACGATGCGGGTCCCCGCCGCCTCCGGGGCGGGCACCAGGCAGGAGTTGACCGCCTGGCCGTCCAATAGCACGGTGCAGGCGCCGCACTCGCCCTCGCCGCAGCCCTCCTTGGTGCCCGTGAGCCCCAGGGGCCCGCGCAGCACGTCCAGCAGCCGCTGGTGGGGGCGCACGGCCACGGTGACCACGTCGCCGTTGAGCTCGAAGGAGATCTCCTGGGGCGCCCGCAGCGCCGCGGCCTCGCGATCGGCCACCGCCGCGGCCCCCGGGGCCGTCTGCTTCGCGTGTTTCGCGGTCATGAGATCCTCCCGGTGTCTGCCGATGCCGAGGCCGAGGCCGAGGCCGAGGCCCCGGCGTCGCCGCGGTCACTGTCCCCGTCGCGGTCCCCCTCCCCTGCGCGATGGCGCTCGTCGCGTAGCCCGGCGAGCAACCGCGCGCACAGCACGCCGGCCAGCTCCCGCCGGTACTCGGCGGTGGAGCGGATATCGGTGATGGGGGCCACCTCCTGGCTCGCCTGCGCCGCCACCTGCGCCAGGGTCTCGGGGCTCAGCTCCGCTCCTTGGAGCCTTTGCTCCACGCCGGGCAGCCGGCAGGGCGTGGGTGAAAGCGAGCCCGCCGCCACCCGGGCCTCGAGGCAGCGCTCGGGGTCCTTTTCGGAAAGCCGCGCGAGCACCGCGATGGAGGCCTTGGAAAGGTCCATGCACGTGCGGCCCCGAAAGGCGTAGCCGCCACGCCAGTCGGGGCCGGGCACGGGCACGCGGATGGCGGTGAGCACCTCGCCGAGCGTCAGCACCGTCTGCCCCGGGCCGGCGAACAGCTCCGCCAGGGGCAGCTCCCGGCTGCCCCGGGGGCCCGTGAGCTCCGCTTGGGCCTCGAGCACCAGCAGCGGCGGCGCCGTGTCGGCGCAGGGCGAGGCGTTGCACAGGTTGCCGCCCACCGTGGCCCGGTTGCGCACCTGGCGCGAGCCCAGGGCCCGGGCCCCCTGGGCGAGCACCGGCAGGTGCGCCTGCACCACCGGGCTGTCGCAAAGCGCGGTGATGGTGGTCAGCGCGCCGATGCGCACCGTCAGGCTCGGCTCGGGGGCGCCGGTCGTCCCGGCCGTCCCAGCCGCGGCGGCCGCCGCGGCCGCCGCGGGCGCCCCAGCCGCGGCGGCCGCCGCGGCCGCCGCGGGC
>CAYFWA010000650.1:0-4518 GCA_964346625.1 uncultured Myxococcales bacterium | reverse complement strand
CCGCCTCCGCCCTCGTCGTAGCCCCTGGGGCCGGCGCCGACGACGGCGCCCCACCCCCGGCCGAAGTCCGGTGGGCAGAGGCGGGGTCCGCGGAAAACAGCGCCTCGGCGCGCTGCTCCATCTCCTTTTGAGGGAGTCGATCCAGCTCGTCGAGGGCGTCCAGATCCGGGCGGGCGAAGCGGCGCTCCTTGCGCAGCACCCGAAAGACCAGCCCCACCGCGTCGTCCACGATGGCGTAGGCCGAGGGCACGATGTACAGGATCAAGATGGTGGCGAAGGAAAGCCCCCAGGCGATGGCCGTGGCCATGGGAGCGAGCCCCCCGGAAGAGCCGAACCAACCCATGGACAGGGGCATCAACCCCCCCACCGTGGTGACCGTGGTCAAGAGGATGGGCCGCAGCCGCAGCTTGCCCGCCTCCACGATGGCCTCCCGACGCGCCATGCCCCGCCGGCGGCGTTGGTTGATGAAGTCCACCAGGATCAGCGAGTCGTTCACCACGATCCCGGTGAGCCCCACCAGGCCGATGAGCGCCATCATGTCGATGGGGTTGCCCGAGACGAAGAACCCGGTGACCACCCCGATGATGGACAGGGGCACCGCGAACAGCACCACGAAGGGCTGCACGAATGAACGGAACTGCGCCCCCAGGATGAGGTAGATGACCAGCAGCGCCACCAGGAAGGCCGACAGCAGCGACTCCAGCGACTCGGCAGTCTTCTCCCACTCCCCGCCGAATTCGAAGTTGACGTCGGGGTTGGCCGCGATGAGCGGCTCAAGCCGACGCATGGCCTCCTGGTTTACGCCCTGGGAGGTCCGCTCGCTGTCCACGTTGGCGGTGACGGTGATGGTCCGCTGCCGATCCCGGCGCCGAATCCCGGTGGGCCCCGACGCGCGCTCCAGCGTGGTGACGTCGGAGATGCTCAGGGTCCGCGGGCGGGTGCTGCCGGGAAGCCCGCCCCCCGCGCCGCCCCTGCTCAGGGAGGCGGCGGTGGCCCCGCTCGCCCCGACGCCGGCGGGCGGCAGCAGCAACTGGAGCTGCTGCACCCGCGACGGGTCGTTGCGCCAGCGCTCCGGGTAGCGCACCACGATGTCCACCTCCTCGTCGCCCTGGCGAAACTTGGAGACCTCCAGGCCCATGTAGGCGGTCATCACCGTCTGGGCCACGTCCGCGGTGCCGAGCCCGTGCAGGGCCGCCTTGCCCTCGTCCACGTGCAGCCGGAGCTCCGGGCTCCCGAGATGATAGTCGCGGCCGATGTCCTTCACCCCCTCGATTCGGGCGAGCTCACCTTCCACCTTCTCGGCGAGCTGCAGCAGCCGGTCGAGGTTTCTGCCCGAGATCCGGATGGCCACCGGTTTCCCGGTGGGAGGCTTGAACTGCATGGGCACCAGCTCGAAGGGCCTCACCGGGCCCGGGATGTCCCGGAGCTTGGGTCGGAGCTCGTCGATGAGCTGCTGCGCCGTGATCTCCCGCTCGTCCACCGACGAGAGCATCAGCGTGACCATGCCGTAGTGCTTCCCCATCTCGGGCCACAGATGGGTATTGGTGCGCCCCGACTGGGAGATCAACGCCTCCAGATGCTGCTTCGGGATCTCCCGCTGCACCACCCGCTCGATCTGGCGCAACACCTGCTCGGTGGCCGCCAGGGAGCTGCCCTGGGGCATCTCCACCCGCACATCCACCATGTCGGTGTCGTCCTCGGCCAACAGCACCACCTCCTTGTACCTGAAGGCCGCCCCCACCATCACGATGAGCACGCCCCAGGCGGCCAGGAAGGTCAAATATCTCAGCTTTAGCGCCGGCCGGAAGGTGACCTCGTAGACGCGCTTGAGCAGGCGCATGATGGCCCCGTCGCCTGTATGCCCCCGGCGACGCTTGCGCTGCCTGGCGAAGTCCCCCACGTGGGAGGGCAGGATCACCAGCGCCTCGATGAGCGACGCCACCAGCGCCGCCACCACCACCTTGGGGATCACGGACATGATGCGTCCGAACACGCCAGTCATCAGCAGCAGCGGCAGAAACGCCGCGATGGTGGTGAGCACGGTGGAGACCACCGGCCACATCACCTCCTTGGTGCCCAGCAGGGCGGCCACCGTGGGGGGATGGCCCTGCTCGACGTAGCGGTGCGTGTTTTCCACCACCACGATGGCGTCGTCCACGATGATGCCGATGCAAATCACCATGGCGAACAGGCTCACCTGGTTGATGGTCACCCCCAGGACGTACATCACCACCACGCCCCCCGCGAGCGAGAAGGGGATGCCAATGGCGGCCATGATCCCGTTACGCAGCCCCAAAAACACCCACAGCAGCGCCAGCACCAGCAAAATCCCCGTGGCGCCGTTTTTGTAGAGCACGTCCATGGCGCGGTCCACCTCGCGGGTGGTGTCGCCCAGCAGCTTGAGGCGATAGCCGGGGGGCAGCGAGGCGCGGAAGCCCTTCACCGACTCGCGCACCCGGGCCACGACCTCGTGTCCGTCCGCCTTGCGGTTCTTGAGGACGTTGAGCACCACCCCGGGCTTGCCGTCCACCCAGCCCCCGGTGACCCGATCCTCGAAGGTGTCCTGCACCTCGGCCACGTGGTGGACCCGCACGTGCTGCCCGTCGTTTCGCTTGACCACCACCACCTGTCGCAGCTCGTCGAGGGACCGGTACTCCGCCATGGCCCGCAGCACGTACTCCCGGTCCCCGCTGCGGATGGCGCCGCCCGGCAGGTTGCGGTTGCGGGCCCCCACCGCCGCTCCCACCTGGCCGACGGAGACGCCATAGGCCTCGAGCTTCAAGGGATCCACCACCACCCGGATCTGCCGCTCGCGAATTCCCGAAGCCTGGACCTCGTCCACGTCCTGCAATGACTCGAGGCGCTCCTCGAGGGCGTCCCCGGTGCGCCGTAGCAGTTGAGGAGCCCCCCCGGTGACCCCGATGATCGCCACCCGAATCACCGGGAGCATCATCTTGCCCCCGCGGACGCTGGGTGTCTCGATGTCCGGAGGCAGCTCCCCCCGGATCTCGTTGACCCGGGCCTGGGCGTTGAGCACGGCGTCGTCCTGGTCCGCGTCGGGCTCCAGCTCCACCCACAGGAAGCTGACGCTTTCCTTGGTGGTGGAGTAGATGTGCGCCACGCCCTCCACGTCCGCCACCGCATCCTCGATGGGACGCGTCACCAGCTTCTCGATCTCCCGCGCCGAGATGCCCGGGTACAGGGTCTGCACGTACAGCCCCGGGATGGCCACGTCGGGAAACAGCTCCTTGGTGGAGCGCGAGCCGTAGAGGTAGCCCGCCACCAGGATCAGGGCAAACAAGAGGTTGACCAGGACCGACTGCTTGATCGAGGTCTTGATGAGCGACATGTCAGCGCGCTCCCGCCGCCGTTCGTCGCCGCCGTGGCGCCTCCTTGGGCGTTGTGCCGGCCATGGTGGGCGTCGCGCCGGCGGGGGGAGGCACGATCTTCACGGGGGCGTCGGGGTAGAGCCGCGCCACGCCTTTGACCACCAGGGGCTCGCCGACCCGCACCGACGCCTTGCCCACCGCCGCGATCTCCACGCGGTCCCCTTCGGAGACCCCGAGCTCGACCTCCACCCGGCGCGCCTTGCCCCCCCGCACCACGTAGACGTAGCTGCGCCCCATGAGCTCCACCACCGCGTCCGCTGGTACCAGCAACCGCTGCTGTGACTCGCCCAGGGGGATGTCCACCTCGGCCACCACCCCGGGGCGCAATAAGCGATCCGGGTTGTCCACCTCCAGCTCCACCTCCACCCGCCGGGTGGCGGGATCGGCCAGGGGGCGCACGAGGTGGACCCGCGCCTGACGCGCGAGCTTTCCCTTCACCGTCTGGAGGCTCACCCGCGCCGGGTGCCCCGCCTTGAGATGGAGCCCCTCCGCCGGGTCGAGCCCCACCACGATCTTGAGCCGTTTCATCTCCACCAGGGTGAACACCGGCGTACCCGGGGACAGGTAGTCGCCCACGTTCACCGGTCGGCTCGCCAGCACGCCGGCGAAGGGAGCGCGCACCCAGTAGTTCTCGAGCTGCACGCTCGCCTGCCGCGTCCGGGCTTGCGCCATCTCCAGCGCCACCCGCGCGCTGTCGTAGGCGTTTTGTGCCTGATCGAGCTGGGCCTCCGACACGTCTCCCGAAGCGCGGAGCTGCTTCATGCGCGCGAGGTTCTTCTTGGCCAGCCGCAGCGACACGCGCGCCTGCGTGATGCCCACCTTCGCGGTCCGATAGGAGGTGAACGCCGTGGCGCCATCGAGCCGCACCAGCAGCGCCCCCTTCTTCACGGCGTCGCCCACCTGGTGTTTGATGGCCAGGATGTTGCCGGGGGCCTCGGCGCGCAGCGTCACCTGGCGCCAGGGCTCCACCGTGGCCACGGCGTGGGCTCGCCGCTGCCAGGTCCGCTTGGCCAGGGTCTCCACGTACACGGGCAGCGGCTCCACCTTGGGCTCGGTTTCCTTCTTGTCCGCCTTGGACGCATCGCAGCCCGCCAGCACGACGGCCCCCAGCAGCCCCCCTCCCAACCCC
>CAYFWA010000649.1:2521-4520 GCA_964346625.1 uncultured Myxococcales bacterium | reverse complement strand
CTGTGAAACCGGCGCCTCCTGTGAAACCGGCGCCTCCTGTGAGACCGGCGCCTCCGAGTCCGGGGACGGCTCCGCCTCCTCGGCGGCCGCCGGGGGCGGCGGACCGCCGGTCCCGGGGGGCGGCGCGGCGGAGCGGGACACGGCGCGGAAGCACGCGCGGGCCTCGTCCCAGTCCGCGGCGCGGTAGGCGGCGAGGCCCGCCTCGAAGCGCTCGATGTCCACCGAACAGGGGCGGCCGTCCTCGCGGCGGCCCAGCACCTCGTAGATGCGCGTGGCCTCCTCCTTGCCTTTGACCTGCACGCGATCGATCTCCCGGATCCAGAACTCGTCGCCGAGCCGATCCCGGGTGGGCTGCCCCACGAGCACGCTGGTGCCGTAGACCTTGTTGAGCCCCTCGAGCCGGGAGGCCAAGTTCACCGTATCGCCGATGGCGGTGTACTCCACGCGGCGCTCCGAGCCGAAGTTGCCCAGGCTCACCTCGCCGCTGTTGAGGCCGACGCCGATGCGCACCGGCGCCCAGGGCTCGTCGCGCCAGCGGCGGTTGAGCTCGGCGAGCCGCTCCAACATGATGACCGCGGTGCGCACCGCGAGCAAGGCGTGGTCGGGCCGCGGCCGGGGCGCGCCGAAAAGCGCCATGATGGCGTCGCCGATGTACTTGTCCAAAAACCCCTTCTCGTCGAGCACCGCGTCGGTCATGGGCGTGAGGTACTGGTTCACCAGCAGGGCCAGGCGCTGGGGATCGAGCTGCTCGGACAGCCGCGAAAAGCCCCGGATGTCGGAAAACAGCACGGTGACCTCCCGCCGCTCGCCGCCCAGCCGCAGCTTGCCCGGGTCCCGGGTGAGCTCCCGGATCACGTCCGCGTGCAGGTAGTGCTGAAACAGCGACCGGATGCGGCGCTTTTCCCGCCCCTCGGTCAGAAAGCCCACCCCCAGCACGGACACCGACACGGTGAGCAGGGTCACGAAGGGGAACACCACCGCCACCAGCAACCCGGCGCGGGAAAAGAGAAGCTGCGCGGTGACGAAGTGCGCCCCCACCAGCACGATCAGCCCCGCCGAGACCCACCAACCCCGCCGGCGCCCGGGCAGCAGGTGGATGGCCGTGGCCAGTAGGCCCATGAGCAGCACCCCCAGCAGGTTCCACAGCCAGCTCACCGGGGCGAGCCCCTCGCCGTACAGCAGGTTGTGGATCACCGTGGCGTGCAGCTCCACCCCGGGCAAAAGCGGGTCGAAGGGCGTGACGGCCTTGTCGATGTTGGCCGAGTGGTTCGGGCCGATGAGCACGATCTTGTCGCGGAAGGTGACCGGCGGGACGCGCCCGGCCAGCACGTCCGCGGCGCTGACCGTCGGGAAGGTGCCCCGCGGCCCCAGGTAGTTGACCCGCAGCCGCCCCCGGCGATCCAGCGGGAGGCGGCGGGGGCCCAGGGTCAAGGTGCGCCGCCCGGCCACGTAGCCGAGGTCGGCGCGCGGCACGCCGAGGGCCAGGCGCAGGGCCTGCAGCGCCAGGGGCAGGTACACCTGGCCCCGGTAGCGGATGGCCGTGTAGTAGCGCCGCGTGGCCCCGTCGGCCTCCACGATGTTGTTGACGAAGCCCGCCGCCGCGGAATGGTCGTCGAGCACGGGCGTGACGCCGGAGGCGCCCACGGCGCGCGGCGGCAGCCGGCGGCGGGGCAGGCCCTTGGGCAGCACCGCCTCACCGTAGGCGGCCCGCCGCAGCCGGCCCACCGGCGCACCGCCCCCTCCCTCGCCCGGGAACCGGAACAGCACCGCGGGCACCACGTTGCCGGCCCGGCCGAAGGCCGCGGCCATGTGCTCGTCGCCCCGGGTGTGCTCCAGGAGCCGATCCAGCAGGCTCCGGGTGCGCCGCAGGGCGGCCGCGACGGGCCCGGCCCCCACCCCGTCCCCGGCCCCATCCCGGGTTTTATCCTTAGCCCCATCCCGGGTTTTATCCTTAGCCCCATCCCGGGTTTCATCCTTAGCCCCATCCCGGGTTTTATCC
>CAYFWA010000649.1:1699-2421 GCA_964346625.1 uncultured Myxococcales bacterium | reverse complement strand
TTTATCCTTAGCCCCATCCCGGGTTTCATCCTTAGCCCCATCCCGGGTTTTATCCTTAGCCCCATCCCGGGTTTCATCCTTAGCCCCATCCCGGGTTTTATCCCCAGCCCCATCCCGGGTTCTGGCCTTCGCGAGGGCGTCGAGCTCTTTTTTGCGCGCCTCGATCCCCCGCACCAGCGCCGGCGGCAGCATCTGCTCGGGCGTGTCGAAGATGTAGTCGATGGCGATCACCTTCGGCCCGCCCTTGGCGATGCGGTCGAGAAACGGGGCCCACAGGCGCCGCTCCTGGTTGAGCTTGGGCACCTGCTCGCGCACCTTGTCGTCGAGCCCCACGATCACGATCTCCAGCTCGTCGGTGCGCGGCGGCCGCGTGCCCCGCAACCGAAAGCGCGCGTCCAGGGTCCAGGCCTCCAGCCGCTCGAGCACCGGCAGGGGCACCACGTTGGTGGCGTGCAGCGCATAAAGCGCCGTCATCAGCAGCGTCACGCCGATGCCGACCGCCAGCGGCAGATTGCGTCTGAGCCTGGACACGAGGGGCACTATAACCCGCGGGCGCGGCACCCTGTCCACCGTGACGTTGCTGTCTCATCAGTGCTGGCCAAGGGTGACTCCCGGATCACCTTTGGGGGGCTTGGGCACCGATCTCGCAGCGCGGGGATGGCTCAGCGCGATACACGCAAGCATGGCAGCTTCCTTGCATGGAGATCCGGTGGGGTGTCCGG
>CAYFWA010000649.1:0-1599 GCA_964346625.1 uncultured Myxococcales bacterium | reverse complement strand
GCCGAAGCCGTCGGGCCGAAGCCGTCGGGCCGAAGCCGTCGGGCCGAAGCCGTCGGGCCGAAGCCGTCGCCCCCGAGAGCGTACCCCTAGGAGGAAACCGTGAAAGAGCCGACCACCGACCCCGAAACGAGCCTCGATCCAGACGCTGCGCGCAGCGCCCCGGTGAGCACGGGACGCCCCCCCAGCCGCGCCGAGCTGCAGCGGCTCGCCGAGCACCGGGCGCCCCCCTGCGTCTCCATCTACCGGACGCTGGCCGCGGACGGGGACCCTGACCTGACCAACCCCGTGCGCCTGAAAAACGCCCTGCAGGAGGCCGAGACGCAGCTCGCGCAGCAGGGGCTGGGCAAGCCGGAGCTCGACAAGCTGCTCGCCCCCCTGCACGAGCTGGTGCCCGAGCGGGCCCTGGGCTGGCAGGGCGCCCGGAGCCTGGCCCTGCTTCACAGCCCGCAGCACACGCGCTTGACCCTGCTTCCCCAGCCTCTGCCAGACGAGACACGGGTGGGCGATCGATTCTACCTCAAGCCCCTGATGCGGCTGCTGGGTGGATCGCGCTCGTTTTCCCTGCTCGCCCTGAGCCAGCAGCAGGTCCGCCTGTTCGACGGCGACGAGGCCGGGCTGCTCGAGCGCCCCCTGGGCGAGATCCCCGCGCGCCTGCAGGACGTGGTGGGCCACGACTACGAGGAGCGATCGGTGCAGTTTCACACCCGCAGCCCCGCTCACGGCACCCCCGGCGCCCCCGACGGCCGCGACGGGGTGTTCCACGGTCAGGGGCGCGCCACCGACGCCCGCGAGGCAGAGCGCACCCAGTTCCTCAAGGCCGTCGCCCGGGGCGTGGAGGCCACCCTGGCCGAGTCCGAGCAGCCGCTGGTGGTGGCCGCCGTCAAGGAGCTGCAGGCGGCCTTCCGCAAGGAGTGCACCCTGCCCACCCTGCTGCCCGACGGCGTCGAGGGCAGCCCGGACGGCCGCTCGGCCGTGGCGTTGCACGGCGACGCCTGGCCCCTGGTGGAGCAGCACCTTTCCCGGCAGCGCCAGGAGGCGACCCGACGCTACCAGGAGACCGCCGACGAGCAACGCAAGAGCGCCCGCGCCGAGGAGGTGATCCGGGCCGCCATCCACGGCCGGGTGGACACCCTATTCACCACCGCGGAGCGCCCGCTGTGGGGTCGCTATCTCCCGGATCGGGACGAGGTGATCCTCGGGCCGAAAGAGCCGCGCGCGAGCGAGCCGGGCGCAGACACCGCCGACGCCCTCAAGGGTCACGGGGATGCCGAGGATCTCGAGGATCGCGAGGATCTCGAGGATCTCGCGGATCGCGCCGCGGTGGAGACCCTGCGGCAGGGCGGGCAGGTGCTCGTGTGGCCCGAGGCCGAGATCCCCGAAGGCGCGCCCCTCGCCGCGCTGTTTCGCTACCCGCAACCCGAAGCCTGAGCCCGAACCCCGAGGGTCGCACCGTGACTTTTCCGCTGCGCTCCTATTGACGGGGCACCGCCCCTGTACAAACTGCTCTGCATGTCGACTGTCGGCCCCCCCGACGCGGGTCCTGCCTCCCCCCTCGCGCCCGATTCGATGGACACCGCGGAGCCCACGGCGCCAGCGGAG
>CAYFWA010000648.1:0-4522 GCA_964346625.1 uncultured Myxococcales bacterium | reverse complement strand
GCCCCGGCTCAGAAGTCCACGGCCGCGCCGATGGCGCGCTCGATGCGCGGAGCGTCGGGCACGTAGGCTTTCTCCCGGCCGAAGTAGGGGGTCACCACGTCGTAGTGGGTCACCCGCTGCACGGGCGCCTCCAGGTACAGCAGCGCCTCGTCGTTGATGCGCGCGATCACCTCCGAGGCCACGCCCAGGTGGCGCGGCGCCTCCTGGGCCACCACGCATCGGCCGGTCTTGCGCACCGAGTCGGTGATGGTCCGCGCGTCCAGGGGGTTGATGGTGAGCAGGTCGATCACCTCGATGGACAGCCCCCGCTGCTGCTGGGCGCGCTGGGCGGCCTTGAGGGCGGGCCGCATCATGGCGCCCCAGGCCACCAGCGTGAGATCGGTCCCCGGCTGCACCACCTGGGCCCGGCCGATCTCGACCACCTCCGGCTCCTCGGGCACCTCCTCGCGGAAGGCGCGGTAGGAGTGCTTGGGCTCCATGAACACCACCGGGTCCGGATCCCGGATCGCCGCCGCCATCAGGGCCCGCCCGTTGCGGGGGGAAGAGGGAATGACCACCTTCAGCCCGGGGATCTGGCCAAAAAGCGCCTCCTTGCTCTCGGAGTGGTGCTCCAGGGCCCGCACCCCACCGCCGTAGGGCATCCGCACCACCAGCGGCACGCTGTAGTGGCCCTGGGTCCGGGAGCGGTAACGCGAGGCGTTGCCCTCGAGCTGGGCCAGGGCGATGACGGCGAAGCCGGAGAACTGGATCTCGGCCACCGGCCGCAGCCCGGCGAGGGCCATCCCCGTGGCCGTGCCCACGATGCCGGACTCGGCCAGCGGGGTGTCGATCACCCGGCGGTCCCCGTACTTTTTCCACAGCCCGGCGGTGACGCGGAACACCCCCTCGTCGGGGCCGATGTCCTCGCCCAGCAGCACCACCGAGTCGTCGCGCTCCATCTCCTCGTGAAGCGCCAGGTTGATGGCCTGCACCAGGGTCAGCTTAGGCATGGGCCTGCTCCTTGGCCTTCTTGTCGGGAGCGCCGGCGGAAGGGCCCGCTTCGGCGCGGCCGCCGGTGGCCCCCGACTCCCCCTGCCGCGCCGCTTGCTGCACGGCCCAGAAGGCCTCACGCTGGGCCTCGATCTCGGGATGGGGCGTGCCGTAGACGTGGTCGAAGGGCGCGTCGAGGGCGACCGCCTCGCGGCTCTCGAAGCGCTCCACCGCGGCGTCGACCTCGGCCTTGATCTCCGCGTCGAGCGCCTGCTGGCGCGCGTCGTCCCACAGGCCCTTTTGCTCCAGGTAGCGCCGGTAGCGCACCAGCGGGTCACGCTTCCACCAGGTCTGCACCTCCTGCTCGGTGCGGTACTTTTTCGGGTCGTCGGCCGTGGTGTGCATCATCAGGCGGTAGGTCACCGCCTCGATCAAGGTGGGCCCGCCGCCCGCGCGCGCCCGCTCCAGCGCCTCGCGGGTGGCCCGGTAGACCGCCAGGGCGTCGTTGCCGTCCACCTGGATGCCCGGCACCTCGTAGGCGATGGCCTTCTGGGCCAGGGTCTTGCTGCGGCTCTGCTTTTCGCGGGGCACCGAGATGGCCCACTGGTTGTTCTGGCAGACGAACACCACCGGCGCCTGCCACACCCCCGCGAAGTTGAGCGCTTCGGCGAGGTCCCCCTGGGAGGTGGCGCCGTCGCCGAAAAAGGACACCACCGCAGAGTCCTCGCCGCGGTATTGCATGGCGTAGGCCAGCCCCACGGCGTGCAGGGTCTGCGAGGCCACGATCACCGCCACCGGCAGGGTCCGCGGGGCGTCGGGCATCACGTTGCCCTCCTCGAAGCCGTTGTGATAAAGGAACGTGTCTTCCAGCGACATGCCCCGCATGAGCCAGCCGCCCAGCTCCCGAAACGAGGGGACGAACCAGTCGTCGTCGCGCATGGCCAGGGTGGCCCCGCACACCGCGGCCTCCTGACCCGTGGTGGGGGCGAAGGTGCCCACCCTCCCCTGGCGCTGGAGCTTGAGCATGCGCTGGTCTCCTGCGCGCGCCAGCGACATGGCGCGGTAGAGGCCCATCCGCTGATCGTCCGTCAGCTCCGGCTCCAGCGTTTCATCCAGGGTTCCGTCCTCGTCGAGGATTCCCAGGTGTTGGACCGTGTACTGCCCGACTTCGGTGATCGGCATGGTTCACTTTCCGTATCTTCCTGCACCCACCTCCACGTCGCGGTTGCCCGGGTCTGGGCAGGTCGCGGCGGGCAGGACGCTCCTACATGCTGCCGGCGTGGCTATTATACCTAACTGAAATCTCAGGCGTAAAAGCCGAGACGATGTGGCAGGCACACCATAATGCCGAAGCGCCCCGAGTCAACCCGACAAAACGGGTCATAATTATCTATTGGAGCCTGATCAGCCCCCCAGAAACTGCCGCAGCACCGTGTGCAGGATCCCGCCGTTTCGGTAGTAGTCGATCTCGATGGGGGTATCGATGCGGCAGGTGACGGTGAAGCCCTGCTTGGCGCCGTCCTCCCCCACGGCGTCCACCCCGACCGCCTCCCCGGGCGCGAGGTTGTCGCCGACGTGCACCGTGAAGGTCTCGTGGCCCGTGAGCCCCAGGCTCCCGGCCGACTCGCCCTCGCGGAACTGCAACGGCAGCACACCCATGCCCACCAGGTTGGAGCGGTGGATGCGCTCGAAGGACTCGGCCAGCACCGCGCGGACGCCCAGCAGGTAGGTCCCCTTGGCCGCCCAGTCGCGGCTCGAGCCCATGCCGTAGTCCTTGCCGGCGAGCACCAGGGTCGGGGTGCCGGCGGCCTGGTAGCGCTGCGCCGCCTCGTAGACGCTCATCACCTCGCCGGTGGGCAGGTGGGTGGTCCAGCCCCCCTCGGTGCCCGGCGCCAGCTCGTTGGTGAGCCGGATGTTGCCGAAGGTGCCCCGGGTCATCACCCGGTCGTTTCCCCGCCGGCTGCCAAAGGTGTTCCAGTCCCTGCGCTCCACGCCCTTTTCCCGCAGGTACGCGGCCGCCGGTCCATCGGGCGGGATGGCGCCCGCCGGGCTGATGTGATCGGTGGTGATGGAGTCGCCCACCTTCACCAGGACCCGGGCCTGGGCGATGGGCGCGATGGGCGCCACCTCCAGGCCCATGTCGGCGAAAAAGGGCGGGTGCTGGATGTAGGTGGACTCCCCGGCCCAGGGGAACAGCAGGCTGTCGGTGGAGCCGATGGCGTTCCACTGCTCGTTGGCGGTCTCGATGCGGCCGTATTCGCGTCGGAAGGTCTCCGGGTCCATGGCGTGCTTGGCCACCGCGGCCACCTCCTCGGGCGAGGGCCAGATGTCTTCGAGAAAGACCGGCTGGCCGTCCTGGCCGGTTCCGAGGGGGTCGCTCGTCAGATCGATGTTCATGGTGCCCGCCAGGGCGTAGGCCACCACCAGGGGCGGGGAGGCCAGATAGCTCGGCTTGGTGTGGGGGTTGATGCGCCCCTCGAAGTTGCGGTTGCCCGACAGCACGCTGGCCAGCACCAGGTCGTGCTCCTGCACCGCGTGCTGGATGGCCTCGGGCAGCGGGCCGCTGTTGCCGATGCAGGTGGTGCAGCCGTAGCCCACGACGTGGAAGCCCAGCGCCTCCAGGGCCGGGATGAGCCCCGCGCGGTCCAGGTAGTCGGTGACCACCTTGGAGCCGGGCGCCAGCGACGTCTTGACCCAGGGCTTGACCCGTAAACCGGCCTCCACGGCCTTTTGGGCCAGCAGGCCCGCCCCCAGCATCACCGACGGGTTGCTGGTGTTCGTGCAGCTCGTGATGGCGGCGATGGCCACCGCGCCGGTGCCGAGCTCCACCTCCACCGGCGGATCGCCCTCGAGGGACACCGACGTCTGCTTTTCCCAAACGTCTTTGGGCAAACCGAAGCCTTGCTCGGCCGGGGGCGCGCTGATCTTGTCACGCAGGTTGTCGCGCACCCGGGGCAGGGCCACGCGATCCTGGGGTCGCTTGGGCCCGGCCACCGAGGGCTCCACGTCGCCCAGGTCTAGGGCCAGGGTGTCGGAAAACTGCGGATCCGGCGTCTCGTCGGTGCGAAACAGCCCCTGGGCCTTGCAGTAGGCCTCCACCCGCGCCACCACCGCCTCGGGGCGGCCGGTGTAGCGCAGGTACTCCAGGGTCCGCTCGTCCACCGGGAAGTAGCCCATGGTGGCGCCGTACTCGGGGGACATGTTGGCGAGGGTGGCCCGGTCGGGCACGCTCATGGACGACAGGCCGCTGCCGTAGAACTCCACGAACTGGCCCACCACGCCTCGGGCGCGCAGCATCTGGGTCACCGTGAGCACCAGGTCCGTGGCGGTGGCGCCCTCGGGAAGCTGGCCGGTGAGCTCGAAGCCCACCACCGCCGGGGGCAGCAGGTAGATGGGCTGGCCGAGCATGGCCGCCTCGGCCTCGATGCCGCCCACGCCCCAGCCGAGCACCCCGAGGCCGTTGATCATGGTGGTGTGGGAGTCGGTGCCGACCAGCGTGTCCGGAAAGGCGACGGACTTGCCGTCCTGCTCACGGGTCAGGATGCCAGGGGCC
>CAYFWA010000647.1:0-4532 GCA_964346625.1 uncultured Myxococcales bacterium | reverse complement strand
GGCGCGGCGCGCGGGGGTGGGGGGCCCCGGGCGCGCGGGGTGGGGTGTGGGGGGGGGGGGCCCCCCCCCCCGCCCGCCCGCCGCGGGCGCGGGCGGCGGGGCGCGAGGGCCGCGCCGGCTCGCGGGACGGGGGCGGGGGCAGCAGCCGCTCGGTCAGCAGCTCACGGGGAGGCGGGGCCGGGTCGCAGCCGGAACCCGGCAGGGACGCGGCGGCCAGCAGGGACGCGGCTGGCACCGTGAGGAGGGCAGAGGGGGACCAGGAGAAGCGCCGCGAGCGCGGCGCGGCGCGCGGGGGGGACAATGGGCTACTTGGCGTCCTTGGCGTCCTTGGCGTCGCCGTCGCTGTCGTCGCTGTCGCCGCCGTCAGCGCCGCCGCCGCCGCCGGGGCCGGGGCCCGCCGGGGCCGCGCTCTCGGTGATCATCCATTTGGCGCCCAGCCGCGCTAGCAGGTAGCAGGCGAAGGCCAGGGCCAGCAGCATGAGCAGGCCCACGATCTGGCCGGTGAAGCCCTCGTACCAGCCGGCCGGGGTGTGCTTGAGCACCGGCTGGCCGCCCACCTCCACGAGCTTGAACTTCTCGCCCACGCTCACGTACTGGATCAGGGCGCCGGCGTCGGGGATGCGCATCACCGCCGTGAGGATGCCGAAGATGGCCGCGCCGGCCATCATGCCCGAGGCGATGAGGGTGCCCTGCTCGGCGCGGGCCTTCCTGACGGCCTCCGAGCCGCCGGTGCGCGAGATGATGAAGGCCGTGGCGGCGCCGGCGAGCACGGCCATGTTGATGGAGATGGGCAGGTACATGCCCAGGGCGAAGGCGAGCATGGGGATGCCGCCCATGTAGAGCATGATGGCCACGATGCCGCCCAGGCCGTACAGCAGCCAGGGCTGGTTGGCCGGGTCGGTCATCAGCCCCTTGGACACGGCGGCGAGCATGTTGGCCTGGGGCGCGGGCAGCACCTCGGTGTTGGAGACCCACCGGCCGGTGTTGGGGTCCTGCACGATGAACTGGTAGGCCTGGTCCATCACCGGGATCACCGCCGCCACCACCACGGCGGCCACGATGACCCCGAGGAACTTCCAGCGCTCCTGGTTGCGCGGGGTGGAGCCGATCCAGTAGCCGATCTTGAAGTCCGACACCAGGGCGCCGGAGGTGGAGAGCGCCGTGCAAACCGCGGTGCCGATGATCAGGGCGATCACCATGCCCGCCGGGCCCTTGAGCCCGACGCCCACCATGGCGCCGATGGCCAGCACCACGGTGATCAGGGTCATGCCCGAGACCGGGTTGACGCCCACGATGGCGATGGCCTGGGCGGCCACCGGGGTGAACAGAAATGACAGCAAAAAGCCCACCGCCATGCCCACCAGGGCGAACTTGAGGCTCTCGCCGGTGCTGTAGGAGGCGCTGGAGACCACGAAGAACAGCAGGCCCATGCCGAGGGTGGTGAGCCCCTGGATGAGCAGCACGTTCTTGGGCGACATGTCCCGCTGGGTGCGCTCCTCCTCGGTCTCGCCCTTGGCGGCCTTGGAAAAGCCCTTGAAGCCCAGCGACACCGAGCTGGCCACGATCTTGCCCATGCGGATGATGCCGATGAGCCCGGAGATGGCGATGGCGCCAATGCCGATGGGCTTGACGAAGGCGCTGAAGATCTGGCCGGCGTCCATCTGGCCGATGGCGTAGGCCTTGCCCGCGTAGTTGAAGGCGTCCATCTGCTTGCCGAACAGGAAGATCAGGGGCACCAGCACGAGGAAGGCCAGCACCGATCCCGAGGCGATGATGGAGGCGTAGCGGATGCCGATGATGTAGCCGAGCCCGAACAGCGCGGCGATGCCCATCAGGTTGACCTCCAACCCGATGCCGGCCATCTGCTCGCCGAGGCCTCCGAGCAGGGTGGTGGTGTTGAGCCCCGGGTTCCACAGGTGCAGCGCCTCGATGGAGAAGTCGAACAGGGCGCCCAGGGCGAAGGCCATGAGCAGGATCTTGCCCGCGCCGCCGCCGGCGCTCTCGCCGGTGACCAGGATCTCGTTGATGGCCGTGGCCTCGGGAAACGGCAGGTCGCCGTGCAGGTCCTTCACGAAGTACTTGCGAAGCGGGATGATGAGCACCACGCCGAGAAACCCGCCCACGGTGCAGGCCAGCAGAATGTGCCACCACTGGACCTCCAGCCCGCCGAGGTAGGGCCGGTTGATGTACAGCGCCGGGATCACGAAGGTGGAGCCCGCGGCCACCACCCCGGCGGCCTGCCCGATGGACTGCACCATGACGTTTTCCAAGATGGTGCTGCGGGTCTTGCGCATCTTGCCGAAGAAGATGGCCAGGATGGCGATGGGGATGGCCGCCTCGATGGCGTTGCCCGCCCGCAGCGCCATGTACACGCAGGCGGCGGAGAACACCACCACCATGGCCAGGCCCACGAGCACGGACCAGACCGTGATCTCGGCCCGCCGGTCGTGGGGGGCGACGATGGGCTCGTAGGTCTCGCCCGGTTTCAGCTTCCGATAGGCGTTTTCCGGCAGCAGCTTGGAGTCGCTCTGGGTGGGCGCGTCGTGCATGGGACCTCCGTCCGAGGGGCCGTGGTTGATTCCGTCGGGGCGCCGAGGGTGATTGCCGAGTAGTACCAGAGCCCTGCGAGGGGTTCAATTGCCCAAGCGACTTGTTTTCAGCGCTGCAGGCCGGCGCGGCGCGCCAGCTCGCGCAGCAGCTCCCCCAGCGCCTGCAGCCGCTGCGGCGGCGGGATCGGCCCGGGCTCGGCGAGGGCCTGGATGGGCACCACCTCCCCCAGGTCCTGCTGCGGGGTGACCCGCAAGGTGTAGTGCACGCCGACGTGCAGCCAGAGATCCACCTGGCCGCGTACGAGCTGCCGGAGCTGCTCGCTCATCTCGTCGCGCAGGAGGCGATCCGACAGGGCGGCGCGATCCCGGATCTCGAGCCGCTGCTCGGGCGTCTGGCCCTCGGCCTCGAGGCGCGGTCCCGAGGCCAGCGAGACCGACCAGTCCGGGCGCTGCTCGAGCGGCTCCCCGATGACCCAGCGCATCTGCTGGAGCCGCTGGCTCTGGCGCCCGAAGACCAGCGACATGGGCAGCCCCCGCCACTGCCCCTGCAGCCCCGACTCCTCGATGCGCCCCTCGGTCTGCTGCTCGAGGGTCAGGGCGGTGTCGGGCTGGGCGGCCAGGGTCTCGTGCAGGGATTCGAGGAAAACGCGCCAGCGGGCCTCGGGGATGGCGGGGCTCGCCGCGGCCAGGGCGTGCTCCTCCCAGCGTTCCCAGGCGCCGGCGATCCCCACGGCGAGGGCCAGCAGGCCCAACACGGCCAGCAGGTAATACAGCGGCTCGGTGAGCTGCTCGTCGTGCAGGGGCTGGGCCAACCGCAGGGCCGCCAGCGCCAGGCACAGCAGGCCGAGGGCCACCGTGCGGGTGGGGCCGGCGCGCCAGGCCAGGCCCGCCACCGTCAGCACGAACAGCCCCAGCGACAAAAGCGGCCCCAGCGAGCTCACCGCGGGGGCGGGCAGATCGATGGCCAGCGCCGCGTCGGCCGCCACGCGGGCGGTGGAGTAGTCCAGGCGCCACCAGGCGCCCACCACCACCACCACGCCCACCGCCGACAGCAGGGGCCCGAGCTCGAAGGGCGCGGCGAGGGTGCGGCGCAGCGAGCCCAGCCCCGCGCCCTGCCCGGGCGCGCCGCCCGCCCGGGCAGGCTCCACCAGGCTGAGCAGGGGATAGAAGCACAGAAACACCCACAGCCCACCCCACGCCACCAACTGGCGGGTCCACTGCGGTACCACCGAGAGCTGCTTGAGCTGCTGGTAGATCGCGGCCTCGGCGGGCTCGTCGCCCACCAGTAGGGCGAACCGATAGCTGTAGTAGGCAAAGGCGAGCAGGGGCACCAGGGCCACCCCCACCCCGATTCTGGGCAACAGCGGGCCGCGCCGCAGCGCGATGCCGCTGGCCACCGCGATCAGCATCGGCGCGAAGCAGAAATTCAGATACGGGTGCAGCTCCAGCAACGAGTGGCTCGGCGTCCCCAGCCCCGCGGGCGAGACGAAGGCGCCCACGGCGCAGATGGGCAGAAAGACGCAGGCGAACAGCCCGATCACGATGCGCCACGGGAGGGGAAAGAGCTGCTCGTCGCGCTCGATCCGGATCAGGGTCCAGCTACAGATGGCCAGGGCCAGCAGCGAGGCGAAGAAAAAGACCAGCGGTCCGATGCCGTTGTTGATCAGGCGGAAGGCGTCCGAGGGCGGCTGCAGCACCTTCGGCTTGAGGAACTGGAGCAGGACCCGGTGGGTGGCCAGCTCCATGGCGACGACGACCAGCAGGGAGGCCAGCAGGGGCAACCGCCAACGCCGCAGCGAGGGATCCATCTCCCTTGCGTAACAGGCAAATTGCTGCGCCGTCAACGGCCGGACGGTCGGGTGCAGGCGCGGGGGCTGTCGGGGCCACGGCGCGTTGCGGCCGCGCGGTTGGTGGGGCGGGGTGGTTTGCTCGGCGTGTTGCGGCCGCGCGGTTGTTGGGGCGGGGTGGTTTGCTCGGCGTGTT
>CAYFWA010000646.1:0-4553 GCA_964346625.1 uncultured Myxococcales bacterium | reverse complement strand
ATTGACACGGGCCGCGCGGGCGGCGTATTGCTATGGGCATGAGCACGAGCGAGTTCGCCCACCTGCACCTGCACACCCAATACAGCCTGCTCGACGGCGCCATCCACATGGACGCCCTCGGCCAGGCCGTGCTCGATCGCGGCATGCGGTCGGTGGCCGTGACGGATCACGGCAACATGTTCGGCGCGGTCCACTTTTTCAAGGCGGCGCGCAAGGCCGGCATCAAGCCCATCTTCGGCTGCGAGGTCTACGTGGCCGAGGAGGATCGCACCGACCGCAGCAAGCGCTCGAGCTTTCACCTGGTGCTGCTCGCGCGAAACCAGGTGGGGTTTCGGAACCTGCGCTATCTCGTGTCCATGGGGTATCTCGAGGGCTTTTACTACGTGCCCCGCATCGACCGGCAGATCCTGGCCGAGCACACCGAGGGGCTGGTGGGCCTGTCGGCGTGCCTGGGGGGGCACGTGGCCCGGGCGGTGCTCGATCACGGCCGGGCGCGGGCCGAGGAGCTGGCGCGCGAGTACCAGCAGATCTTCGAGCCGGGGATGTACTACCTGGAGATCCAGCCCAACGGCATGGAGGATCAGCTCCGCGTCAACGAGGAGCTCGTCTCCATGGGGGAAAAGCTCGGCATCCCCCTGGTGGCCACCAACGACTGCCACTACATGAACAAGGGCGACGCCCTGGTGCAGGAGGTGCTCATGGCGGTCCAGCAGGGGCGCACCCTGCAGGACGACAAGCGCCTCAAGCACGAGTCCGAGGAGTTTTACCTCAAGTCGGCCGCCGAGATGGAGGCCCACTTCGCGGACGTGCCCGAGGCCCTCGAAAACGCCGCGAAGATCGCCGAGCAGTGCAACGTGGAGCTCACGCTGGGGGAGACGTATCTGCCCGACTTCACGCCGCCGGCGGGGCAGAGCCAGGCCGACTACCTGCGAGAGCTGTCCGAGCAGGGCCTGCAGGAGCGACTGGAGGAGGCCCGGGGCCGGGGTGAGGACCCCGACGTGGACACGTATCGGGAGCGGCTGGAGCGCGAGCTCGGCACCGTCAACGAGATGGGCTTTCCCGGCTACTTTCTCATCGTGCAGGACTTCATCAAGGCCGCCAAGAAGATGGGGGTGCCGGTGGGGCCCGGTCGCGGCTCGGGGGCGGGCTCCCTGGTGGCCTATTCCCTGCGCATCACGGATCTGGATCCGCTGCCCTACGGGCTGCTGTTCGAGCGGTTCCTCAACCCCGAGCGCGTGTCCATGCCGGACTTCGACATCGACTTTTGCATGAACCGGCGAGACGAGGTGCTCGAATACGTCAAGGAGCACTACGGGCGCGACAACGTGGGCCAGATCGTCACCTTCTCCACCTTCAAGGCCCGCGGGCTGGTGCGGGACGTGGGGCGGGTGCTCGGCTGGACCTACACCGAGGCCGACACGGTGGCGAAGCTGGTGCCCGAGGGGCCCAAGGTCACCCTCACCTCGGCGCTGCAGGACGAGCCGCGCCTCAAGGAGCTGTACGACACCGACGAGCGCGTCCACCAGCTCCTCGACATCGCCCACGGCATGGAGGGGCTCAACCGACACGCCGGCATGCACGCGGCGGGGGTGGTGATCAGCGGCGATCCGCTGTGGGAGTACGTGCCCTGCCTCAAGGCCCAGGATGGCCAGATCATCGAGGTGGTGAGTCAGTACGCCAAGGAGGAGGTGGAGGAGGCGGGGCTGGTGAAGTTCGACTTCCTGGGCCTCAAGACCCTCACCATCATCGACGAGACCCTGGTGCGGGTCAACGCCGTGCGCAGCCAGGCCGGTGAGTCGCCCTTCGATCTGGACCAGGTCCCCATGGACGACCCGGGGGTCTACGAGATGATCTGCCAGGGGGACACCGCCGGCGTGTTCCAACTCGAGTCCGAGGGCTTCACCAAGCTCCTGCGCAAGCTCAAGCCGGATCGCTTCGAGGACATCGTGGCTGCGGTGGCGCTGTATCGCCCCGGCCCCTTGCAGGGCGGGATGGTGGATCAGTTCATCGACTGCAAGCACGGGCGGCAGGAGGTGGTCTATCCGCACCCGGTGCTCGAGCCGATCCTCGAGGAGACCTACGGGGTGATGGTGTACCAGGAGCAGGTCATGCAGACGGCCCAGGTGATGGCGGGCTTCACCCTGGGTTCCGCTGATCTGCTGCGCCGGGCCATGGGCAAGAAGAAGGTCAAGGTGCTCGAGGAGCAGCGCGAGGAGTTCTATCGCGGCGCCGAGCAGCGTGGCATCCCCAGCCAGAAGGCCGAAGAGGTCTTCGAGCTGATGTTCAAGTTCGCCGAGTACGGCTTCAACAAGTCCCACAGCGCGGCCTACGGCCTGATCACCTACCAGACGGCCTACCTCAAGCACCACTTCCCGGTGGAGTTCATGGCCGGGCTGCTCACGTGTGAGAGGGAGAACTCGGACAACGTCGTCAAGTACATGGCCGTCGCGCGGGAGATGGGCATCGCCGTGCTGCCGCCGAACGTCAACGAGTCCTTCAAGGACTTCGGCGTGGTGCGCGACAGCGAGGGGCGCAAGGCCATCCGGTTTGGTCTGGGGGCGGTGAAGAAGGTGGGCGAGAGCGCGGTGGAGGCGATCCGATCGGAGCGCAAGGAAACCGGACCCTACGCGTCCCTGCAGGATTTCTGTGAGCGGGTGGATCTGCGCCGGGTCAACAAGGGGGTCATCGAGGCGCTGGTCAAGGCGAGCGCCTTCGACGAGACGGTGCCCGAGGGGCGAGACGTGCACCGGGCCCAGCTCCTGGCCGCGGTTCCGGCCGCGGTGGAGCGCGGGCAGCGCATACAGAAGGAGCGCCGCTCGGGGCAGACCAACCTCATGGACCTGTTCGGGGGGGGCGGCGGCGGCGGCGACGCGGAGTACGCGGCCCAGACCGCGGCCGCGGAGTACCCCGACGTGGAGCCGTGGACCCCGCGCCAGCTCCTGGACTACGAGAAGGACTGCCTGGGGTTCTACATCTCCGGGCACCCATTGGACCGGTACCTCGCAGACCTCAAGAAGTTCACCACCCACGACACCGCCGAGCTCGCCTCCGTCCGCGAGCGGTCGGAGGTTACCCTCGGGGGCATCGTGGTGGACTACAAGGAGCGCCCGCTCAAGAGCGGCGACGGGCGCCTGGCCTTTTTCAACCTGGAGGACCTCAAGGGCAAGGTGGAGGTCATGGTCGCCTCCCGGATGCTCGACGACGTGCGCGAGCAGCTTCAGTCCGACGATCCGGTGCTGCTCAGGGGGTGGGTCCGTCACGAGGGAGACGAGGAGCCGCGGACCACCAAGCTTCGCATGAAGTCGGTGGAGCTGCTCACCGGCGCCCGGCTCGCCCAGACCCGCGAGGTCCACCTCACCCTGCCGGTGACCGAGGTGGACCGCGATCGGCTCCAGTGCTTGCGGCAGCTCCTCCAGAGCGCCGAGGGTCAGGTGCCCGTGTTCTTGCACCTGGTGATCCCCGATCACTCCGAGACCGTGGTGGCGCTGCCCGAGGCGTTGCGCGTCTCACCGACCGATGACCTGCTGCTGGGCGCCGAGCGGCTGTTTGGCGAGAAGGTCGCGGTGCTGCGCTAGGTTGACGGTTTCCAGTTTTATGATAGGGTGCTGAGCCGTGAAATCGCGAGGAAATATTCGGTCCCTGCTCGTGGCCCTGCTGGCCTGCGCGCTCCCCTGGCTCTCGGGGGGATGCCGCCGGATCGCCATCGCCGACGACTTCCGCGCGCCCTATGAGCGCGAGTCCATCCTCATGCCCCAGGTCACCCGTTCCTACGTGCTGGCCGGACCTCCCGGGGTCCGGGTCGACATCGGCCTGGACTTCGAGGAGGGCGCGCAGCGCCCCGATCGGCTTCAGCTCGCCGTGGGCAAGGAGGGACGGCAGCGGCTGGGCGCCCGGGTGCCGGGCAGCCAGCTCTCTCGAGCGGTGTGTGGTGTGGAGCTCAAGAGCGACGGCGTGCCGGTCCAGGTGGAGAACCTCAACGCGCTGCGTTCGGCGTCCTTCGCGATTCGCATCGAGCGTTCTCCCTCGCTCATCTGCCAGCCCCGGCGGGTGATCCCTTCCTCGGTGCTGGCGCGGCGGTAGAGTCGAGCGGAGCTCACGCCCGGCCGCCCGGCCGTCGCCGCCAGTTTTTCCGAAAAGATCCTGGGATGCTAGTCCCCGCCGAGCCGGCGGTTGAACGCCCCGCGCAGGCTCTGGATGTCCTGCTTCCAGGCAGGCAGGGTGGCCACGGCCTCCTGACAGGGCTGGCAGATGTACTCGCCAGAGGCCTCGTGGAGCACCAGGTTGCGTCGTCGGCGCTCGCCACACAGGGGACAGCGGTGACCCACGGGGGCCAGGTTCTCCGAGCGATACTTCTCCATGCAGGGATCGCACAGGCCTTTTTGGGGGCCCACGCCTCCCATGGGCAGGCCACAGACACAGCAGCGCTCTTCGGGCTCGCAAAGCAGGATGGTCATGCATCCATGCTGGTCCAGGCGATGCCGGGTGGGCAACTTTTTGGTGGTTGGTGGTTGGTGGTTGGTGGTTGGTGGTTGGTGGTTGGTGGTTGGTGGTTG
>CAYFWA010000645.1:0-4553 GCA_964346625.1 uncultured Myxococcales bacterium | reverse complement strand
TGGGTATCGAACCGGACGAAGGGCGCCTGGTCTTGCTGCGGGCGCTCGCACATCAGCGTGCCAGCGGTCTGGTCCTGCTGGCACGTCGCCTTGGGGAAGACCTTGCTCGCGGCCAGGTCCGCCGGCTCGATGATCTCGGCGCTGAGCACGGTCTTTTCGGGATCCCCTTCGGCCTTGGCGAAGCACGCCCGCGCCTTGCAGATCCCCTTGCCGCAGCGCGCGTGCAGGGGCTTGGTGGTGTCCAGCTTCGGCTCGGGCCCCACCTGGATGCGGCCCACGAAGACCTTCTTGTCCAGGCACTGCAGGCCGCCGATCTTCGGCGTGTCGGGGCGGGGGCGCAAAGGCTCGGTGCGCAAAGGCTCGGTGCGCACGGGCTCGGTGCGCATGGGCTCGGCGCGCACGGGCTCGGCGCGCCTGGGCTCCTCGGTCATGGCGCCCGTCGCCATGGGGCCCTGCCTGGCGGCGCCGCCGCGATCCTTGTCGTCGTCGCCGCCCATCCGGAAGGCCAACACGATCACTGCCACCCCGATGATGGCCGAGCCGATCAGGAAGTAGAGCCCGTTTTTGGAGGCCGGGGCCGCGGGGGCGGCTTCGGCCGGGGCGCTGGCGGCGGCCGGCGCAGGCTTGGCGGCGGCTTTGTCTTCTTTTTTCGCCTTCTCGGCTTCGGCTGACTGCTTGGCCTTTGCCTTGGCCTCGGCCTCGGCCTGCTCGCGCGCCTTGCGCTCCTTTTCGAGCTGAGCCTTCAGCTCCGCTTCGGCCTTGGCCTTGGCTTCCTCGGCGGCCTTGGCGGCCTCCTCGGCGCGACGCGTGGCCTCCTCGGCCTCCTTCTCCTTGTCGAGCTTGGCTTGGAGGACCTCCTCTTCGAACCACGAGTGGGCATCTTTGACGAAGCCGTCGAGGGCGTTTTCACCCGAGTCGTTCTCACCGTCGGGGGTCCCCGTCTCCGGGGTCTTGCCGTTGAGCGGATCTGATTTCTTGCTTTCGGTTGCCTCTGCCACGGCTATCCTCCGATCGACCCCGCCTCCGCGGAGCGGCCCGGCTCCCTGTCGGGACAGGTTACGCCCAGGGCAATACCCACGGGGTGCGGGTGACGCCGTTTATACACCACCTTCAACTCCGATCCACACGAAAATCATAACCGAAATTCCGAGCCTTGCCCAATCGGAGCCAGGGGACGGCTCGGCGGATACGACCTACGATTGCCCGACGTCGAGCCCTTTTATCACGACGGGTATGGACATTTCGAGCAAAATCTGGCTCATCAGTGGGGTTCGGACGGTCGGTAGGTACCTCTAGGGCCGCCGACCGGGACATCGAACGTCTGCCAGACGAGCATTTTGGGCCCAACAAGCTGAAACCAAAGGGAAAAGAAAAAGGTGTCTCATGCCTGATCGCCGCCAAAGCAAACCCGGTGCTCCGCAACGCCGGGAGGGACCGCGGCTGCGCCGAGGCACGCTGAAGGTCCGACGAGAGGCCGCCTCCCGCCTGCGGGCCGGACACCCCTGGATCTTCCGCGACGCCCTGAGCTCAAGGGCTGACCTCCCCGAGGAGGCAGGTCAGATCGTGACCGTGGTGGATCCCGAAGGCAACTTCCTGGGCCAGGGCTCCTGGGAGCCCGAGGGCGCCATCGCCATCCGGCTGCTCAACCGCGATCCGAATCGGGAGGCTGGTCCGGAGCTGTACCAGCAGCGGGTGCGCGCGGCGATGGCCCTGCGCGACGCCCTGGTGGAGCCGGGGGTGGAGGCGTATCGTCTGATCAACGGGGAGGGGGACGGCCTGCCGGGGCTGACCGTGGATCGGTTCGGCACCCACCTGGTGGCGCACCTTTTCACCCTGGCCGCGCGACCCTTGGCCGAGGAGGTCTACCCGCTGCTGCTTCGGATGACCGGGGCCCGAGGGATCTACGAGCAGCAGCGGCTGCGGCCGGCGGCTGGCGAGAAGCGCGCCCCCGCGGCGCTCGTGCAGGGCAAGGGGGCGCCCGTGGATCTCGAGGTGACCGAGTACGGGCGCCACCTGCTGGTGGACGTCACCGCGCCGCTCGGAGTGGGGCTGTTTCCGGATCTGCGCGAGGCCCGGCGCTGGGTGGGCCAGCACGCGAGCGGGCGGCGGATCCTGAACCTCTTTTCGTTCACCGGCGCCTTCACCGTGCACGCCGTGTGCGGGGACGCGGCGGCGGTGACGGCGGTGGATCTGTCCGCCAAGATCCACGCCTGGGCCCGCAAGAACCTGCGGGCCAACGATCGGGATCCCGAGGCCGCCTGCCGGCACATCTCCGCCGACGTGGTTAGCGCCACCACCCGCCTGGCCAGCGACGGCGAGCGCTTCGACCTGGTGGTGCTCGATCCCCCTGCCTTCTCGCGAGGTCCCCGGGGATCCTTCTCCTCGGCGCGAGACTACCAGGAGCTAGTGACCCAGCTCCTGCCCCTGCTCGAGCCCGGAGGGCTGCTGCTGGCGGTGAGCAACATGGCGCGGCTGTCCGAGGAGGAGTTTGCCCGGGCCCTCGGGCGGGGCGCGCACCGGGCCGGCCGGGAGCTGCGCCTGCTGCGGCGCTTCCCGCTGCCCCCCGACTACCCCGTGCCGCCGGCGTTTTCCGAGGGGATGTACCTCAAGGCCTACCTGCTGCAGGCCTGAGGCCACCGAGAAGCGGGGCGGACGTGGGAGATCAGCGGAACGTCAGCTCGCGGATCAGCACGACATTGCACCCGGAGGGCTCACTCGGCTTGGGGCTGACCGGGACGCAGTCGCCCCCTCCCTGCACCTCGAGCTCCAGGTAGCCCGCTTGACCCTGGGTCAAGGTGACGATCCAGCGTTCATAGGGGTAGTCATCGGGGATGGGCTGGGCCTCCAGCCGCGAGCTCGCGTCGTGCAGCGCCTCGCCCGAATGTGGGGTCCGGTACAACCGGAGATCCAGGCCGACCTGACGCGGGTCCAGGACGAGCTCCACCTCCGTGGCGTCGCAGCTCGGCTCGGCGGACATCACCGCGCCCTGGGCCAGCAGCAGGGTCCAGCGCTCGCCATCGTGAAGACCCTGGGCGTAGCCCTGTTGCAGCTCGAGCTGCGCCTGCTCGTAGTACAGCAGGGTGAGCGGAGCGTCGGTCAAGCCAGAAAAGCGTAGCTCCACCGGCGCCGCGCACCGTCCCTGGCCCGCGCCGCTTTCGCAGCCGCCAAAAAGCAGCGCGGTGAGAATCCCGGCGGCCAGGATCCCGGCGAGGTCGCCATGGGCGGCCCTGGTCGGCGACCTGGGATGAGTCATTTCGCGGGCCATGGTCTGTCTCCCGGGTCGCGGATGGGCTCCCGGCCGAGCATACGCTGGGCCGCCAGGGCATCGGCTAGGGCAAAGGCCACCATGGCCTCGGCCACCGGCACGATGCGCGGGCACAGGCAGGGGTCGTGGCGGCCCTCCACCTCCACGGTCCGTGGCCGCCCCTGGTGGTCGAGGGTCTGCTGGGGGCGGCCGATGGACGAGGTGGGCTTCACCGTCAGGGTGGCCACCACCGGGGCCCCGTTGCTGATGCCGCCGTTGATGCCTCCGGCGTGGTTGGACGAAAAGCCCTCCTCCCCCAGCGGATCGTTGCACTGGGAGCCGCGCATGCGCGCCACCGCGCCGCCAGCGCCGATCTCCACGGCGCGGACGCCGCCGATGGACATCAGGGCCGCGGCCAGCGCGGCGTCGAGCTTGCCGAACACGGGATCTCCGAGCCCCGGGGGCACCCCCGTGGCCTCCACGCGCACCCGGCCCCCCACCGAGTCCCGGTCGGCCTTGGCCGCCTCGATGGCCGCCACCATGGCCGCCGCCGCGTCCGCGTCCGGACAGCGCACCGGGTTGCGCTCGATCTCGGCGGGGACGTAGGTCGCGGGGTCGGCCTCCACGTCGGCCACCTGCGTCACCCAGCCGCGCACCGCCACGCCCCAGGGGGCCAGGAGCTGCCGCGCCACGGCTCCGGCGGCCACCCGGGCGACGGTTTCGCGCCCGGAGCTGCGGCCCCCGCCGCGGGGATCGCGGTGGCCGTACTTGGCCCAGGTGCTGTAGTCGGCGTGGCCCGGGCGGAACCGATCGGCGATCCCGAGGTACTTGCTGCTGTCGGCGTCCCGGTTGCGAAACAGCAGCGCCACCGGCGCGCCGGTGGTGGCGCCCTCGTACACGCCCGAGAGCAGCTCCACCGCGTCAGCCTCGGCCCGTGGCGTGGTTACCGCCGACTGACCCGGGCGCCGGCGGTCCAGCTCCCTTTGCACGGCCCCCAGGTCCAAGGCGAGGCCGGGAGGCACGCCGTCGAGCACCACCCCGAGCGCCGGGCCGTGGGACTCCCCGAAAGTCGTCATGGTCAGGCAGCGGCCAAAGGAGTTGGGTCCCAAGGTCGTGCTCCTTTCGTCTCGCCGTCTGGTCGTTTGGTCGTCTGGTCGTCTGGTCGTTTGGTCGTTTGGTCGTTTGGTCGTTTGGTCGTTTGGTCGTTTGGTCGTTTGGTCGTTTGGTCGTTTGGTCGTTTGGTCGTTTGGTCGTTTGGTCGTTTGGTCGTTTGGTCGTTTGGTCGTTTGGTCGTTTGGTCGTTTGGTCG
>CAYFWA010000644.1:0-4559 GCA_964346625.1 uncultured Myxococcales bacterium | reverse complement strand
GCGCGGGCCGGGCAACCCCCGCCTTAGGGGTCATCACCTGGCCCGCCGGCGCCCACGCCCGGCCCCCCGAAACGCCCGCCCCCCGCCGGCGGTGAGCCAACGCCCCCCCGACCCCCTCTGACTCGAGTCAGACTCGAGTCAGAGGGTCCACAGATAGCCGGTGAACACGCCCAACGCCAGCAGCAGCAAGCCCTCGGCGGCCGCCGGCACGGCCAGCTCGGCGCGGGCGTGCTCGGCGTACCATCGACGCGCCAGGGCTAGCCGATCCTCCAGCGTCTCCACGGGGACGGCCGGCTGCCCCAGCGAGAGGCTGGCCTCGGTCTCCGCGTGCAGCTCCAGCAGGTCCCGCAAGGACCTGCCCGGCCCCACCGCGCGGCTACGGTAGCGGTCCACCTCCACGTCGCGCCCCGCCCCGCAGCGCGTGAGAGCACAGCGCCCATCCTCGAACACGGTCATGAGGTAGCCCCCTGCCAGCCGACCGGACAGCGGCACGTCCAGCACGCGTCCGTGCTCGTCGGCGTACACCTGGGCGATCCGGGGGTGCAGCCCCAGCACCCGCTCGGTGCGTCCCCCCAGGTAGCGAAACCCGGCGGCCTGCAGGGCCTCGGCCAGCGGACCGGGGGTCTCGGGCAGCTCGGGCAGGGCTCGGTGCCGCACCCAGCGCGGCGCGAGGAAGCGCAGCACGTTGGACAGCCGACCGTAGGCCAGCAGGGCGATACCGAGAGTCAAGCCGACCCGCAGCAAATCGGTGGCGGTGAGCACCATGGCCCGCAGTGTAGTGCGCCCGGCCCGAAATTGGGATCCCCCTGCGCGCCGCGCCGGTGACTCGCCCAAAAACAGCCGGCATCCCCGGCCACCGGCGGCCGGATCGCGCGCCCGGCGCCGACGGGTTGCGCCCCCCGGCCCGTCGCGCTACACCCGTCGCCGATGATCCCCTGGCCACCGCCCCGTCGGGACCGGCCCCAAAGAGCCGACGAGGACACCCAACGCGCGTGGAGCGCGTGGAGCGCGTGGAGCGCGTGGAGCGCGTGGAGCGCGTGGAGCGGGCTCGCCATCGTGGCGCTGACCGCGGCCTGCGTGACGGACGCGGCCCCCACCGCGGCGGCCGCCGTCGCCGCGGGCCGAGAGGCGGTTCGTGCCTCCGCCTCGCAGACGACCCCCACCTCCGCCTCGCAGACCGCCTCCGGCGGCCAGGCGCGTCGGCCCGCCTCCACGAACCGGACCGGCGCGGCGCGGCGGACCGCCGCGCCGCGCCGGTCCGCCGCGGCGCGCCGCCCCCCGTCCCGGCGCGTTGCCGCGAGCGCAGATCCGGTCTCGTTTTTCGAGGGGGGCCGCGAGCGGGGCATCTCGGCCGCCAAGGCGCACGCCCAGGGGTTGACCGTGCTGGACCTGTCCGACGACTGGGTCCCCCGCGCCTTCCAGGACGACGGGCTGCCTGCGGCGCTGCGAAACCCCTACCGGGCGCGGTTCGTGGACCTGGCCAACGATCGCTCCGACCACGCCGGTCGACCGCTTCGGCCCGGCGTGCAAAATCACCTGGAGCTCTATGGCATCCCCTCGTCGCTCGGCGTGCTGCGGCGGCGGTGGCTCGAAGACGAGCGCAACCTGGAGTGCTTCGCGCGGGTGGACCGCGAGGCCCTGCGACGGCTGGACCGCTCCGTCCACTACCGCGCGGGGCGGCGGGCGGCCCGCCGCTACTTGCGGGTGGCCCGCCGGTGGTCGGCCGCCCTCAACCGCCTCGAGCGCCGCATGGCGCGGGGTCCCGGCGCAGCGGCGCGCCTCCGACGCGTGGAGCGCACCACCCGGCGCGCCCACCGGTTGGCCCAGACCCGCCTCGCCGCGATCCGAGCGGCCCAGACCCGGTTGGCCTGCCAGGGGTTGGTCCGCCCCGAAGAGCCCCTCACTCCCGGCGTGGTGGACTGGCATCACCACCGGGCCATGGTGCGCTTCGAGCGCAAGCACATGATCTTCGGCTGGGGCCAGATCTGGGGCGAGACCCGCGCGGCGCTGGTGCGCTCGCCGCGCGAAAACAATCACCGCATCCTGCTGCGGGCGTTGCGCGAGCGCGTGGCCAATCAGCTCGGCGTCATCGAGGACGGCTCGGTGCCCGCCTCGGTACCCCACGCCGTCGAGGCCGGCGCCCGGGATGTGGTGGGGAAGCTCACCGAGGCCTTGGCCCGCGCCCTCGGGGTGGACACCCCGGCCGGAGCACACCGGTTCTTTTCCCAGCGGCCCGCTCCCTGGTTCGCCCACCGCCGCGTGGCGGTCCGCCTGCCGCCCCTGCCGACCCACTACGGCGGCGGCGCGAGCTCACCGCTGCAGGGCCGGCTGCAGGTGATCATCGCGCGCGGGGACGTCTGGTACGATTTTCCCTACGACGAGCAGGGGCGGCCCCGATCTCAGCCCATCGCGCGGCGACCCCACCTCACGCTGTTTCTGCAGCGCGAGGGGCGACGGCTGCCCCTGGCGCGCTGGGGCACCACCATCGGCGGATGGCGCACCGAAGTGCACGGGGGGTGCCACTACTGGAAGTACAAAGCCTCCGAGGTGGGCCCCCGGCAGTGGAAGTACCTGGTGGCCGGCCCCGTATGGCTCCCTCCCCCCGGCACCCCACCCCGGGATTTGGTGGCCCGGCAAAACGAAGGAGGGCGGGTGAAGTGGGTGCCCAAGCAGTGGGAGATCGGCCCTGGCTACCTGTCAGCCTACGGCCTGGTGGCCGCCCTGCACACCCGGACCGTGCGCCGCAGGGACAAGCCGAT
Source organism: uncultured Myxococcales bacterium (assembly GCA_964346625.1). GTDB lineage: Bacteria > Myxococcota_A > Polyangia > HGW-17 > JAJRWW01 > CAYFWA01. The sequence continues at coordinate 1,800 of CAYFWA010000644.1, read as the reverse complement.
CGACGAGGACGGAGGCATCCGGACCCATGGCTCGGCCGACTACATGTCGATCCTCACCCGCCACTCGCACGGCTGCCACCGGCTACACAACCACCTGGCCGTGCGGCTCACCAGCTTCCTGCTGCGCCGCCTGCCCCACGAGCGGCTCGGCCCGCGACCCATCCGCTGGCGCTACAGCTTCCAATACCAGGGCCAGACGTTCTCCTTTCGCCGCGACCACAAGGGGTACTACTATCGTCTCGATCCGCCCGTCCCGGTGACGGTGACCCGGGGCCGGATCCGCGGCCGTGCCAAGCGGCCCATCACCCGTTACGTGCGCAAGTCGGGCACCGCCGAGCCGGACCAGCGGTGCCCCCCGCAACCCGGGCAGGCGGTGGCCCCCGCCGAGCGAACCGCCGCCGGACCCGAGCCGGAGGCTAAGGATGCTCGAGCACACCCTCGACCAGGTCGCCGCCGCCGTGCGGCGGCGCGACGAGATGGTCACCACGCTACGACCGAAGATCCTTGAATTTCTCGGAGAGGCTTTCTCCGGCATGATCCAGCGGGACCTGCAGCCCTGATACCGACCCCGGCTCGACTCCTCGATCCCCCCATCGATCGCATCAATAATTGCGTCATTGATTACATCATTGATTGCATCATCTGTTGATTCGTCTATTATGATTCCAAGTACTATCCGGTGTGGAATATTTGGCAGTAGTTCGCCTTCTCACCGGAGGAGGAGAATCCGTGGCACGCAAAAAGAAGATCCCCTCGGTGGACGAGGCGCTGCAGATCATGTTCGAGCGGGTCAAAGACGACCTCAACGCCGAGATCCGCCGCCTGCGCGACCAGGGAACCGCCCTCAGCCGCAAGGTGTCCGGGCTCGAGCGCAAATTCGCTCGCCTGCAGGCCGAGCTCAACGAGCTACAGCAGTTCCGCCCCGAAGGTCATCCGACTCGCCCCCGCAAGCGGGTCTCTCCCGACAAGGCCCAGCAACAAATCCTGTCGCGGCTCAAGAAAAGCAAGGGCACGTACCTCACGAGCAAGGAGCTCGGCAGCCCCTTGGGCATCGGCCGCGCCACGGTGGCCGCTCGTATCAAGGAGCTCCGCGACCAGGGCCACGAGATCGACAGCTCCCCGCGCAAGGGCTACGCCATCCTCTGACTCGCCTTTCGCCCTTTTTTTCGTCGCGAAAACGAGCAGAAATCGTTCACGACAAGGCACGACGAGATTTCTTTCGAAGGCATACCTTGCGGTCCGTCGCGCTCGTGAGCCGTCGAGCCTTGTTGACACCACGGGGTGGTTGTGGTGACCATCGGGCGGTCCCGACCGCACCACGCGAAGGCACCACGCGAAAGGAGAGCGACGATGCGCAGCGCACTGGGATGGCTCGGACTCCTGGCGGCAACGACCCTGCTGGGGGCATGCGGCGAGAAGGTGGACTGCGACAAGCTCGGCACCCGGCTGCACGACTGCACCCGGGAGCTGATGTTCACCCTGAACCCCGAGGCGAAAAAGCGGCTGGAAAAGGCCACCGACCCCGAGCTCAAAAAACAAAACGTCAAGCTCGTCGCCAAGGACATCGCGCGCAACCGGGCCACCCTCAAAAAGCAGGTGACCGATCAGTGCAAGGCCAAAGAGGGGCGCGCCGCGGACGCCAAGGCGATCAACGAGTGCCTGGACGTCGGGGCGAAGGATTGCAAGAAGTTCGCCCAGTGCTTCGCCAAGTACCTGAAGACCAAGGGCGACTAGAGCACCGATCCGTTTGGACGTCGTAGCGAAATCGTGAAGTTGCTCGCGAGTCGCGATCGCGCCCGC
>CAYFWA010000643.1:3222-4562 GCA_964346625.1 uncultured Myxococcales bacterium | reverse complement strand
AAGGAGGCAGGCGACTGACCCGAGAGCACGTCGGCCAGTTCGGGGTACGTCGGCGTAAGGTCCTCTCGGTTGCGCGAGCGCAGCCGCACCTTTTCTTCGGTCCGGAAGCCGAGGCAGCGCTCCCCGTCCAGCTTCCGCTCGTAGAGCCAGCCCGCGTCCGTAAACCGCTCGTCCGTGAGCGTGGCCAGCATCGGGGCGGTGCACCGCGGCGGATCGGTCTCGCGGAGGTCTTCCTCTGTCGCGTCCGGAAGGCGTTACAGGGCGTCGTTCATGACGATCCCTCCTCGGTCTCTTCCGCAATCTCGTCGAGGATTCGGCCACTGAGCACCGATTCCGACTCGGTGCTCGTGGGGTTGCGGCGGGCGTCGGCCTCGTCATCGTCCATCTTGATCAGGAGCCACCGGTTCTCGGCGTCGTCGATGCGAATCAGGGCGTAGCCGCCCCGCAGCTTCTGGCCCTCCAGCCCCACCTCCACCTTGCCCTCGTCGAGCGCCTCCGCCATCGACACGGGCTCGTCCTCCTCGGCCCGCAGGTTGCGGTACGGGCCCAGGTCCCACACCAGCACCGTGCCTGCCCCGTAGTGGCCCTCCGAGATGACGCCCTCGAAAGTGGCGTAGTCGAGTGGATGCTCCTCGGTGGGCTGGGCGAGACGCTTCTCACTGGGATCGGTAGAAGGCCCCTTCGGCACGGTCCACGACTTGAGGACGCCATCCACCTCCAGCCGGAAATCGTAGTGCAGCGTGCTGGCGTCGTGCTTCTGGATCACGAAAATGGGCTCGTCGGTTTCCGTCTCGCCGTTGCCTGAAGGCTCTGGGGTTCCTCGGAAATCGCGTTTGTTCAGGTACTCGTCGAGAGAGGTCATAAGAGGCTGTGTGAACATAGGAAAGAGGGGCAGGAGAAGCGGGTCGACCCGACGTTAATCGTTCAGTCGATAAATCGTCTCAAAGCTACCGAAGAGATCAAGGTACCGCTCCAGCATGTGGGGCATCAGGAAGTGCTCACGGACGGTCTCGCGGGCGTTTTCCCCGAGGCGCTCCCGCAACTCCGGGGTTCGCACGAGCTGCACAATGCGCTTAGCCGCCTCGTCAACCGAGTCAACCAGGAAGCCGTTCTCACCGTCGTCGATCTGGTGCCAAATGCCGCCGACGTTCCCGCCGATCACGGCGCTGCCCTTCCACATCGCCTCTGTCACCGTGAGCCCGAAGCCTTCACGGAGTGACTTCTGCAACACGACGGCCGCGCGCCGCTGCAGGGCGTTGACGAGGGCCGTGTCCTCCACGCTGAGGATGTGAATGCGCTCTTCCTGCTCGTCGAGCAGCGACTCGTACACCTCCGTGCCC
>CAYFWA010000643.1:0-3122 GCA_964346625.1 uncultured Myxococcales bacterium | reverse complement strand
GATTTGGGCGCGATCGAGAAAGCGCTCGTAGTCGTCGAGCTGGACGGTCCGCCGGGTTTCACGCTGAGCGAGGTCGAGATCTTGGGGTTGTCGGGCGGCATGTTGGAAGAGGAGACGGGGCCGGAAGGGAAGCGGAAGAGGTTGGAGCGGGATGCCTGAAGAGAGATTCGCGATTGCTCGTTAATGAGATGCCCTCACGGATCACGGTTCACGGATCACACGGGTGTAGAGGGCAGCATGGCAGGACCCTGTCGCGGAGCGTACGTCGGAAGGCACTACTCGGAGGACATTTGCCGGGCTCGCCAGCCGAGGTAGGCCTGTCCCACGAGGAGAGGCAGGACGCTCGCGCCTGCGATCAGGATCCAGCCGTCGAAGCCGGGCGGCACCACCGACAGGATGCTCGCCAGGGGCGGCCAGTAGACGGCCAGCAGGAGCAGACCGATGCAGAGGGCAATGGCGCCCCACACGTAGGGCGTCCGCGAGATCTCGTTGTCGAACAGCCCGCTCTCGGGGGTGCGCATGTTGAACACGTGCAGCAGGCGGCTGATGGAGAGGGTCAGGAAGGAGACAGTTACGGCCTGGGCAGTGCTCATCCCCAGTGGGTACAGGGCGACGAGGAAGGCGCCGAGGAGGGTGACGGCGATCAGGGCGCCGTACCCGCCGATGAGGCGCCAGTGGTGGGGCGTCACCACCGACTCGTCCGGGTCGCGCGGCGGGCGGTCCATCGCGCCCTCCGTGCCACGCCCCACGCCGAGGGCCAGGGCGGGGAAGACGTCGTTCAGGACGTTCAGGTAGAGAATTTGGAGCGGGAGGAGAGGGAGGGGGAGCCCCACCGTCGCTGCGGCGCCGACGCCCAGGATTTCCCCGACGTTGCCGGAGAGCAGGTAGACGACAAACTTGCGGATGTTGTCGAAGATGACCCGTCCCTGATTCACGGCCGCGATGATCGAGGAGAATGCATCGTCCCGCAGCACCATGTCGGCCGCCTCGCGCGCCACGTCGGTGCCGCGCTTGCCCATGGCGACACCGATGTCGGCGCTGCGGAGGGCTGGGGCGTCGTTCACCCCGTCGCCCGTCATGGCCACGATTTGGCCCGCGTCCTGGTACAGGTCGACTAGGTCGAGCTTCTGCTTCGGTGTCACGCGAGCGAACACGACGGCTTGCCGCAGCCGCTCCCGCTGCCCGTCGTCGAGGGCATCGATGTCGGTGAAGAGATCCCCTTTCACCACCCGCTCCCCGTCCACGTCCAGCCCCACGGCCTCGGCGATGGCGCGGGCTGTCTCTGGGTGATCGCCCGTCACCATCGCCACGCGGATGCCGGCCTGCTGGCACCGCTCGATGACCGGACGCACGTCCTCGCGGGGCGGGTCCAGTAGCGCCACGAGGCCGAGCAGAGCGAGGTCTTCGTAGGGCGGGGCATCCTCAGTGTCGATGGGCCTACGGGCGAGGGCGAGCACGCGGAGCCCCTCCGCGGCCAGGTCCTCGCTTTTCTCGTGCCACTCCGCGCGGTCGTCGTCACCCAGGTCCGCCACGCCGTCGACGTCCACCACCGAGGTGCACGCGTCGAGCACCGCTTCCGGGGCGCCCTTCACGGCCACGAAGGGCCCGTCGTCCCCCTCGTGGTAGGTCGCCATCATGGTTGTTTCGCGGTCGAAGGGGACCTCCTTCACGAGGGGATATTCGTCGAGAAGAGTCGGCCGGGCCCGCCCCGTGTCGTGCCCCAGGGCCAGGAGGGCCAGTTCCAGCGGGTCGCCGGTGCTCTCCTCCGGGGCATCGGCATTGTACTCGGCCCCGTTGCACAGCACGCCCACCTCAATTGCCGTTTGGAGACGCGGATCGGTATCGTCAACATCGAGATCAGGACGTTCGCCCGGCGAGAGGTCGACCGGCCGATCGGCAAGGAGGAGGCGCCGGGCGGCCATGCGATTCTCGGTGAGCGTGCCCGTCTTGTCCGTGCAGATGAGCGTCGTCGCGCCCAGGGTTTCGACGGCCGAGAGGCGCCGTATGAATGCGTTGCGTCGGAGCATAATCCACATGCCGTGGGCCAGCGCCACGGTTGCCACGATGGGCAATCCTTCCGGAATGGCCGCCACCGCGAGGGCAATTCCCGTCTCGATCATCAGGAAGAGCGGCCGTCCCGCTAGCAGCCCAGCCCCGGCCACCGTCGCCGCGATGCCCACGGTGAGCCACACCAGCCGTCGGCCGAGTCGGTCGAGCTTCTGCTCCAGCGGCGTCTCGCCCGTCTCGGCGGTCTCCACCATCGCGGAGATGGCCCCGAGCTCGGTCTCCATTCCCGTTGCCACCACGACGCCCGTCCCGCGGCCCTCTGCCACCGCCGTGCCCTTGTAGGCCATGCAGGTGCGCTCAGCGAGCGGCGTGTCGGGGGCGACGGGCTCCGTGTTCTTGTCGACCGGCATCGACTCCCCCGTGAGGGCCGACTCGTCGACCTGCAGGCGGTCTCCCTCCAGCAGGCGCAGGTCGGCGGGGATGAGGGCCCCGCTCTCGGTGAGGACGATGTCGCCCGGCACGACCTCCTTGGCCGGAATCACCTGCGTCTCCCCGTTCCGCCGAACCCGCGCCGTCACCTCGCCCAGCTTCTGCAGCGCCTCCATCGACCGCACGGCTCGCCACTCGGTAAAGAACCCGATGGCCGTATTGATCGCGAGCACGACGGCGATGGCCAGCCCTTCGATGGTTTGCCCGAAGAGGAACGAGACCCCCATCGCCACGACGAGGAGCAAGACGACGAGGCTCTTAAGCTGCTCCCAGAGAATCTCCAGGACGCTCCGGTGCTCAATCTCCTGTAGCCGGTTCGGCCCGTATTCGTCAAGGCGCCGCTGAGCCTCGTCATTGTCGAGCCCCTCCGGGGCACTCTCCAGCGCGTCCAGCACGCGGTTGGGCGGGGCCTGCCAGGGCGCGTCCTGGGTGCCGGCGCGCGTGCTGGGCGGAGTGGAAGGGGGTGCAGAAGTGTCGGGCATAGACGGGCGGATTGAGATGAGGATACCGGCAATGGTGCGAGTAACGGGCCATGGGCCGCCCTGGCGAGTCCCCGCGGCAGATCTCCGCCTCGGTGCTCTAGGGTCCCATCACCGAGACACAATTTCTGTTCGGCAACGAGTGGA
>CAYFWA010000642.1:4406-4564 GCA_964346625.1 uncultured Myxococcales bacterium | reverse complement strand
TGCGTCCCCCCGTTCAGTTGGGCGTTGGGTCCGCGGCTCTTTACGACCTCGTGGCTCGTGCGGCCGACGCGACGTCTGCTGGATCGGCAGAGGCCGACCCGACACCAGCGTGGGCGGGATCGGCAGCGGCTGAAGCGGAAGCGCGAGGCAGTGCAGGG
>CAYFWA010000642.1:2361-4306 GCA_964346625.1 uncultured Myxococcales bacterium | reverse complement strand
CGCGGCACTGCGGAGCGGGCAGGGCGCGGCACTGCGGAGCGGGCAGGGCGCGGCACTGCGGAGCGGGCAGGGCGCGGCAGGGGGGGGGCACTGCGGAGCGTGCTAGATGTCCACCAGGGCGCGGTAGTGCGGAGTGGGCTGGGCACGCCAACACGGAGCAGTGTGGAGTGGGCTGGGCGGGTCAGGGCAGGGAGTCGGAGGGGCTGGATGTCCCTCAGGGGCGGGGGATTGGAGTGCTAGATGCCCATCAGGGCGCGGGCGGCGTAGCCCCACAGGCGGCTGGGGAACACGCCGATGAACAGCACCGCGGCCACGGCGGTGCCCAGGGCGAAGGTGATGGCGCCGGATTTGAGGGGAGAAAACTCCGGGGCGTCGGCGTCCTGCTCCTTGAAGTACATGGCGACCACCACGCGGAGGTAGTAAAACACGCTCACCACCGAGGTGAGCAGGCCGAGGACCACGACCCAGATCAGGCCGCTGTTGTGCAGGGCGGCCTTGAACAAAAACAGCTTGCCGAAAAAGCCCGCGGTGGGGGGGACGCCCGCCAGGGAGAGCAAAAAGATGGTCATGGCCAGCGCGACGCCGGGGTGGCGCTCGGAAAGACCGTTCCAGTCGTCCACGTTCACCCGCTCGCGGCCCTCGCGGGCGCCGATCCAGGCGATGCAGCCGAAGGCGCCGATGGTGGTGAAGGTGTAGGCCCACAGGTAGAAGACCACCGCGGAGCGGGCCTCGGCGGTGACGTCGGGGGAGGCCGCCGCCAGCACGCCGATGAGCATGTAGCCGGCGTGGGCGATGGAGGAGTAGGCGAGCATGCGCTTGACGTTGTCCTGCCACAGCGCCGCGAAGTTCCCGAGCAGCATGGTGAGGGCGGCCACCGGAGCCAGCACGGAGGTCCAGCCCGATACGCCGAAGGCCAGCTCCTTGGCCCCGAAGCCCACGGTGAACACGCGGAGCACCGCGGCGAAGGCCGCGGTCTTCACGGCGGCGGCCATGAAGCCGGTCACCGGGGTGGGGGCGCCCTCGTAGACGTCGGGGGTCCACATGTGGAAGGGCACCGCCGCCACCTTGAAGCCCAGCCCGGCGATCAGCAGCACCATGCCGATGATGAGCAGCCCCTTGGAGGCGCCGGCGCCGCCGAGAGTGGCCAGGTCCGACAGGAGGGTGGTGCCGGTGGCGCCGTAGACGAGCGCGATGCCGTACACCGACACCGCCGTGGAGAAGGCCCCCATGATGAAGTACTTGAAGGAGGCTTCGATGGAGCCCTGCTCCCGATCGGGGGCGCTTTTGCGGCGCCAGCTCCCGCACAGCGCGTAGAGGGGCAGGCTCATGGTCTCGATGCCGATGAGCAGCACCATCAGGTCTGCGGCGCTCGCCACCACCATCATGCCCGCGAGGCTGAACAGCAGCAGCGGATAGAACTCACCGAAGTCGATGCCGTGGCCCTCCAGGTAGGCGGGCGACAGCAGCACCGTGAGGAAGGCGCCCGTGGTGGCGATGAGGCTGATCTGGATGAAGAAGCCGTCCACGACCACCCGGCCCTGAAACAGCAGCACGGCCTCGGTGCCGAGCCGCCGCATCAGGTAGTATCCGATGACCCCGATGGCCGCGAGGCCGATGAGGGTCACGTGGCCCACGAAGGCCTTGCGGTGCTCGGCAGAGAAGGCCTCCACGAGCAGCACGAGGATGGCCCACCCCGCGGCGGCGATGATGGGCGCGACGTACAGGAGTTGTTGCAGTGTGCTGAGGTCTTTCATCGCGTCACCTCACCCCCTTCGGAGCGTCTCCCCGGCCGACGGGGCGCATGGGGTGCCGCTTGGGAGGCTTGCCACGTCGAATCTTGCCCCGGGGTTTCGCCACGGGGATGCGCTTTCTCAGCGGTACCACGCGGCCGGTCTTGCCGCGTTTCGCTCCGCGCGCTCCGCGGCGCACACCCCGACCGCGGCGA
>CAYFWA010000642.1:0-2261 GCA_964346625.1 uncultured Myxococcales bacterium | reverse complement strand
GGTCTTGCCGCGTTTCGCTCCGCGCGCTCCGCGGCGCACACCCCGACCGCGGCGACCGCGGCGCATGGCTCGGCCCCGGTTCACTCGCCGGGTGGGGACCTTGATGGCGCCGGAGTGCTTGCGGCGTCGCTTGCTGCGCATCTCGCGGCGCTGGTTCTTGAGGCGCTCGATGCGCGCCGCCTTCCGGCGCTTGGGGGCCTCGAGCTTCCAGCCGCTCATGAGCTTGGTGGGCTGGAGGCGGGCCGCGGCGAGGCGAGCCGCGGGCAGCACCGTCGCCTTACCCTTGTCCTTGGCGTCGGCGATCTGCTTAGAGGTGTTGTACTTCACCACGAAGCGGGCCAGGTGCTGCTTCACCGCGGGCTCCATCCGACGCAGCAGCGGCGAGGGGAAAAGCCCCAGCGCGACGGTCAACACCACCAGCGGCACCATGGCGCCGAGCTCCCGGCCGGTGATGTCCTTGAGCCCCTCGTTTTTTTCGTGCTTCACCGGTCCGAAGAAGATTCGCTGGAACATCACCAGCAGGTAGACGGCGGCGAAGATCACGCCCAGCGCGGCCACGCCGGTCATGATCTTCGGATGGGCGAGCATCACCGGGGCGCCGTTGAACTGGATGAAGGCCGCGTGATCGAAGGAGCCCATCAGTACGAGGAACTCCCCGATGAATCCGCAGAGCCCCGGCAGCCCCACCGAGCCCAGCATGATGACCATGTACAAGGCGCTGTAGGTGGGCATGACCTTCCAGATTCCGCCGTACTCGCTCATGAGGCGCGTGTGGCGGCGGTCGTAGAGCATCCCGAAGCCGAGGAACAGCCCGCCGGAGGTAATGCCGTGGGCGATCATCACGTAGATGGCCCCCGCGGTGCCCTGGATGGTGAGGCTCATGAGCCCCAGCACCACGAAGCCGAGGTGGCTGATGGAGGAGTAGGCGATGAGCTTCTTGGCGTCCTTCTGGGCGTAGGCCAGCAGCGCGCCGTAGATGATCCCCACCAGGCCCAGGATGGCCAGCAGCGGCGCCAGGGTCTTGGCCGCGTACGGAAACAGCGGCATGGCGAAGCGCAGCAGCCCGTAGGTTCCGAGCTTCAGCAAGATGCCGGCCAGGATCACCGACCCGGGCGTGGGCGCCTCCACGTGGGCGTCGGGCAACCACGTGTGCAGCGGGAAGATCGGGACCTTGATGGCGAAGGAGAGCGCGAACGCCCCGAAGCACAAGAGCTGCTCGGTGGGCGTGAGCACCATGCGGTTCCACTCGAGCAGGTTGAAGGTGTAGACCCCGGTGAGCTCGTGGAAGCGCAGATACATGTAGATGATGGCCACCAGCATGAGCACCGAGCCCACCATGGTGTAGAGCACGAACTTGATGGCCGCGTAGATCCGACGGTCGCCGCCCCAGATGCCGATGAGCAGGTACATGGGCACCAGCATCAGCTCCCAGAAGACGTAGAACAGGACCATGTCCATGGCGACGAAGGCGCCCAGCATGCCGGTCTCGAGCACCAGCATGGCCGCCACGAACTCCCGGTGCCGCTTGGATATCGCGCCGCCTGCGCCCAGGATGGCCACCGGGGTGAGGAAGGTGGTGAGCAGCACCAGGAAGAGGCTGATGCCGTCCACCGCCATGTGGTAGTGGATGCCCAGGGACTCGAGCCAGGCGAAGTTTACCCCGAGCTGCATGCCGGGGTCACCGGCCTTGAACTTGTAAAGCAGCAACAAGGAGAAGAGGAACACACCGGTGGAAGTCGCCACACCGAAGGTGCGCGCCAGCTTGGCGTCCTCCTTGGGCAGGAGCATGGTCACCAGCGCGAACACCAGCGGGAGGAATACGATGGCCGTGAGAATCATGACGTCACCTCCCCTCCCGGATGGTGATCACCCGATCGGTGATTCGTGTCCTGCCGAAACGTGGGTCTTTGACGATCATGCGGATTCGCTTTCGCCCGGGCTTCGCGTAGCGCCAGGTCACCGGATCCTCGGGCTTGGCGGAAGTCCGGTCCACCTCGCCGTCGCCGGTGAAGTCCCACTTTACCTGCAAGCGGTTGGGACCTTTGTCGACGCCGATGATCCGGTCACCCGCCTCGCCCGCTTTCACCACGACCTGGCTGCCGGCCACCTTGACGTCGAAGGAGCCCACGGCGCGGGTGGCCAGCAGCAACAGCCCGGCCAGCCCCACCATAATCGCGGCGAGGTACTGCCGCGCGCGGCCCGTCTGGATCCGGGAGCCGAGCCACCCCACGCTGTAGACTGTCCAGGCTACGCCGGTGACC
>CAYFWA010000641.1:0-4565 GCA_964346625.1 uncultured Myxococcales bacterium | reverse complement strand
CCATCGAGCAGGCCGAGGCGCGCAACCTGCTCGGCGCGCGCATCAAGGGCTCGGATTTTTCCTTCGAGGTCAAGATCAAGGAGGGGGCCGGGGCCTTCGTGTGCGGCGAGGAGACGGCGCTGATCTTTTCCATCGAGGGGCGCCGGGGGATGCCTCGCAAGCGGCCGCCCTTTCCCGCCAACCGCGGCCTGTGGGACAAGCCCACCAACATCAACAACGTGGAGACCTACGCCAACGTGCCTTGGATCGTACGCAACGGGGGCGAAGCCTTCGCCGCCATGGGCACGGACAAGTCCAAGGGCTCCAAGGTCTTCGCCCTGGCGGGCAAGATCAAGCGCGGCGGCCTGGTGGAGGTGCCCATGGGCATCACCATCCGGGAGATCCTCGAGGACGTGGGCGGCGGCTCGGACACCGGGGCGCCGCTCAAGGCCGTGCAGATGGGCGGGCCGTCGGGCGGCTGCATCCCGGCCCACCTGTTCGACACGCGCATCGACTACGACGAGGTGACCCGCACCGGGGCCATCATGGGCTCGGGGGGCATGGTGGTGATGGACGCCACGAGCTGCATGGTGGACATCGCCAAGTTCTTCCTCGACTTCACCCAGAAGGAGTCCTGCGGCAAGTGCACCTTCTGCCGGGTGGGCACGTTGCGGATGCTCGAGATCCTCGAGCGCATCTCCGAGGGCAAGGGCCAGGAAAAAGACCTGGATCTGCTCGAGGAGCTCGCGGTGAAGATCAAGGAGACGTCGCTTTGTGGGCTGGGCCAGACCGCGCCCAATCCCGTGCTCACCACCCTCAAGTACTTCCGCGAGGAGTACGAGGCCCACGTCATCCATCAGAGTTGCCCGGCCAAGGTCTGCAAGCCGCTTTTGACCTTCACCATCGACCCGGAGGCCTGCACCGGCTGCACCCTGTGCAAGCGGGTCTGCCCGGTGAGCTGCATCAGCGGCGAGAAAAAAGAGGTCCACACCATCGACCAGGCGCTGTGCACCAAGTGCAGCTCCTGTCTGGAGGTGTGCAAGGACGACGCCGTGGTGGTGCAGTGAAGGCGTGGTGGTGCAGTGAAGGCGTGGTGCAGTGAGGGCGCGCTGCGGTACCGCGCGGGCTCGCGCCCTACCGAGCCCTTGCCACCCCGGGTCCCGAGCGCAACCGAAGCGGCGAGCGTTTCCGAAGCGGCGAGGGTTTCCGAAGTGAACGTGAAAACCGATACCCAGCGGTATCGTTAGAGGTCCAAAAGGATGAGCGAAATCAACCTGACGATCGACGGCAAGGCGGCCACGGTGGCCCCGGGGGCCACCATCCTGGACGCGGCGAAGTCCGTGGGCGTGGAGATCCCGACCCTGTGTCACCTCGAGGGCCACAGCCCCTTTACGAGCTGCTTTTTGTGCGTGGTGGACGTGGAGGGCCAGAAAAACCCCGTGCCCTCGTGCTCCACCGAGGCCACCGACGGCATGGTGGTGCAGACCCGCAGCGATCGGATCTTCGAGTCGCGCAAGCTCTGCCTGGAGCTGCTCGCCTCCGAGCACACCGGGGACTGCTACGGCCACTGCCACCTCACGTGCCCGGCGGGCATCGAGATCCCGCAGTTCGTCTCCGCCATCGCCCACGGCGAGTTGGCCGAGGCCCTGCGGATCCTCAAGCGGCGGATGCCGCTGCCCTCGTCCCTCGGCCGGGTGTGCACCCGGCCCTGCGAGGGCATGTGCCGCCGCGGTCAGAAAGACGAGGCCGTGGCCATCTGCAGCCTCAAGGCCGTGGCCGGAGACCCGGATCTCGAGCGCGAGCAGCGCACCGTGCCCGCGCCCGGCCCCGAGACCGGCAAGAAGGTGGCGGTGGTGGGCGCCGGGCCGGCGGGGGTGAGCTGCGCCTTTTTCCTGCGCCGGCAGGGCCACGCGGTGAAGATCTTCGAGGGCCAGGAGACCGTGGGCGGCATGCTGCGCTGGGGCATCCCCGCCTTTAGGCTGCCGCGCGACGTCATCGAAAAGGAGTTCCGACAGGTGGAGCAGATGGGCGTCGAGATGGAGTTCGGCAAGTGGCTCGGCTCCGACTTCACCGTCCACGACCTCAAAAAGCAGGGTTACGACGCGGTGTTTTTGGGCCTCGGCGCCCAGAAGGCCAGCCCGGCGCGCATCCCCGGCGAGGACACCCCCGGGGTGCTGCCCGGCATCGAGCTACTGGCCAAGGCCTCCCGCGAGCAGCCGGTGGAGCTCGGCGAGACGGTGATGGTGGTGGGGGGCGGCAACACCGCCATGGACTGCTGCCGCACCGCTCTGCGGCTGCAAAAGGGCAAAGGCAAGGTGGTGCTGCTGTATCGGCGCACCCGCGCCGAGATGCCCGCGTTGGACGTGGAGATCGAGGAGACCATCCACGAGGGCACCGAGATGCGTTTTCTGGCCGCCCCGGTCAAGATCGAGCCCGCCGCCGACGGCCACGGCCTGGATGTGACCTGCATCAAGATGGAGCTCGGCCCGCCGGACGCCTCGGGCCGCCGCCGCCCCGTGCCCATCGAGGGCTCGGAGTACGTGGAGCACGTCTCCACCCTGATCAACGCCATCGGCCAGAAGTTCGACCCGCACTGCCTGGAGGGCTCCGAGGGCCTCGATCTGAACCGCTGGAGCTTTTTGGACTCGGATCCGGCCACCGGCCAGACGTCGCTGGAGTGGGTGTTCACCGGCGGCGACTGCTCGCCCCGCGACGACGACATGATCGCCGTCTACGCCGTGCAGGCCGGCCACCGGGCCGCCCAGAGCATCGACCAGTACCTGCGCGGCGAGTCCGTGGTGGGCGAGGGCTTCGAGTGGTACTCCACCATCGGCAAGCCCGGCGATCCCGCTCCGCAGCCCATCTTGGACCGGCTCACCCCGGCCGAGCGGGTGCGCATGCCCACCGTCCCCGACGAGCAGCGGCTGCAGGGCTTTTACGAGGTCGAGACCGGCCTCGGCCCCGACCTCGGCCAGCAGGAGGCCTCGCGCTGCATGGTCTGCGGCTGTCTGGCCGTGGACGACTGCAAGCTCAAGATCTACGGCACCGAGTACCACATCAACCCCGACCGGTTGCACGGCGCCCAGCGCGACTTCTTCCTCGACGACAGCCACGACAAGCTGCTGCTCGAGTCCGGCAAGTGCGTGCTGTGCGGCTCCTGCGTGCGCACCTGCGCCGCCGAGGGCAAGGACGTGCTCGGCTTCGTGGGCCGCGGCTTCAACACGGTGATCATGCCCTCTTTGGGCCGCAAGCTCGCCGAGACCGAGTGCGACGGCTGCCTCGAGTGCGCCAAGGTCTGCCCCACCGGCGCCATCATGGCCAAGCCCGGCGCCGACGCCGACGCCGACGCCTGACCCTGACGCCAGCGGCCTGAGGCCTGATCCGATCCGCCTCCCGACCCCCGCGACCCCGTTCCGCACCGCACCGCCTCACGCCCGCGCGCCGCGGCGCGGGCCCGTGTTTGACTCAGATACGGACCACGCCCACCCGGCCGATGGACTCGAAGTGGCGGTCAAAGGTCAGCACGCTCGCCCCTTCCCGGGCCGCCACCGCCGCGATCCAGAGGTCGTTGGTGGGCAGGGGGGTCCCCGCGGCGCGCAAGGCCACCACGATCTCGGCGTAGATCCGGGAGGCCGGGTCATCCACGTCCAGGATCGTGACCACCGGGTGGGCGATGAACCGCTGCAGCTCGCGCTCGTTTTCCTCGGCCAGCGCCCCGAGGGCGAACCCCGTGCGCAGCTCGCCCAGCACCACGGAGGGCAGCCCCAACCAGGAGGCGCGATCCAGGATCTCCACCACCCGGGGATCGCCCCGTTTGAAGTGGCTGTAGGCCGAGGTGTCCAGACAGAGCCGGGTCACGTCCACAGCTCGTCGTCCACCCGATCGAAGGTGGAGGTGGCCGCCTCGAAGTCCTCGAGCTCCTGCTGGGACCAGGTGCCCGCCAGGCTGCGCAGTCCGTTGGAGCGAAGCCGGGGACCCTCCACCCCCAGCGCCTGGCCGAGCAGCTCCAGCACGGTCTGATTGAGCGACTTGCCGCGGCGTTTCTTCTCCGCCTCCAGCGCCCGCGCCAGCGGCTCGGGGACGTTGCGGACGGTGACTGCCTTCATGATATGCATTCTATGACAGCATATACGTGCAGTCAAATGGGATCGCCCCGCACCGAGCGCCTCGACCGGGGCGAGAAGCTCGCGATCTATCGCCGCGATGGGGTGACGGGCGTTTGGCTCGTCAACCTCCTCGAAGTGGAGGAGCAGCCAAACCTCGAAGCACGGGTTGCTGTGAGCCGATTGGAAGCCTTGTTCCTTCGCTTCTTTGCACACCCTGGCGAAATTGGCCACGTGAGACGGATCGACCCAGTGATCCGTGTCGAGAACAAGCCAACCCTCGTCGTCGGGCTGGAGCCCATGCTCCTGCTTGTACTCCCTGAGGCGCTCGAGGACCTGCGCTGGGGCTGAATCTCCGCCTTCAGTGGACAGGATCCGTACCTTCAGCCGCGTGCTATGGAAGGCATCGAAGTTATTCGTGAGCGGGGCCTAAGGCCCCGATCACGAATAACCTGATCGTTCAGGCCGCCGATCCATCCCGGC
>CAYFWA010000640.1:2067-4569 GCA_964346625.1 uncultured Myxococcales bacterium | reverse complement strand
TTTCACGTTCCGTAGCCGCCGCTCCGGCAGGATCGCAGGTGCAGTCCCCGGAGCGCCGCGGCCCCTGCCGCCCTGCCGGTAACGCTACCGGCGGGTCGGCAACCCGCGCTTGACTTGCTCCCGCGGGTGAGCTAGCCCACCCTGTCCAGGAGGAACACCAATGCGATCGCGTTCGACGAGCTGGTTCGGGCTGTTTTCACTGGGCGCGCAACCTGCGCAGCCTGCGCTGCGTGCGCTGCTCGCGCTGCTCCTGCCGCTGGGGCTCGCTTCCAGCGCCTGTGAGGGCGAGGGTAAGTGCAAGACAGATGAGGACTGCAAGCAGAAAAAGGGGAACCCCCAGGTCTGCTACGAGGGACGCTGCGTCTCCCTCAAGGGACAGGGCGGCAGCGCGGCCCCGACCCGGGGCCGGGGCAAGGTGGATCCCGAGACCGTCTTCAAGGTGCCGGTGGATCCCAAGCGGAACCCCATCAAGGGTCCGGTCCACGCGCCGGTGACCATCGTGGAGTACTCCGAGTTCGAGTGCCCCTACTGTGGGCGCGCCGCGGAGACCATGATGAAGCTCACCAAGGCCTTTCCCAAGGCCCTGCGCGTGGTGTTCAAGCACAACCCCCTCGGCTTCCACAAAAAGGCCCAGCTCGCCGCCGAGGCCTCCCAGGCGGTGTTCGCGCTAAAGGGCAACGACGCCTTCTGGAAGTATCACGACAAGCTGTTCGCCAACCCCAAGGCCCTCGGCCGCGCGAACCTCGAGAAGTGGGCCGCCGAGCTCGAGGTGGACATGAAGAAGTTCAAAAAGGCCCTGGACGGCCGCACCTACCGCAAGCAGGTCAAAAAGCAGCAGGCCGCGGTGCAGAAGCTCGGGGCGCGCGGGGCGCCGGCGTTTTACATCAACGGTCGCTTCGTGAGCGGGGCCCGACCGCTGCCCTTCTTCAAGCAGCGGGTCAACGCGGCGCTGGACAAGGCTCAAAAGATCCTGGCCAAGGGCAAGGTCAAGCCCCGCCAGCTCTACGAGCACCTCATCAAGGACGGCAAGACCAAGGCGGTCTACGAGTAGGGCAAAAGGGGCGCTTCCCCCGAGCGTCGGGAACACCACCACCAATACCGAGGACATACGAGGGCGTACGAGCGCAATGGGGCAGGGGGCGCAGTGCTCTCAGGGCTCGCCTTGCGCAGCAGGAAAAAGGGCGAAAGGCGAGTCAGGGCCCGGGGTAGGAGACCCGCTCCAACTGGGCGCCGAGCTGCGCGAGCTTGTGCTCCAGGTGCTCGTAGCCGCGGTCCAGGTGATACACGCGCAGCACCTCGGTGGTGTTCTCGGCCACCAGCGCGGCGAGCACCAGGCAGGCCGAGGCGCGCAGATCCGTGGCCATCACCTTGGTGCCCTGCAGCCCGCCGGGCTCGCCGCGGATCACCGCCATGCGCCCCGAGGTCATGATGTTCGCGCCCATGCGGGCCAGCTCCGAGACGTGCATGAAGCGGTTTTCGAAGATCGACTCGGTGATGACGCTGTCGCCGTGGGCCTGGGTGGCCAGGGCCATGAACTGGGCCTGCATGTCCGTGGGGAAGCCGGGGTAGGGCTGGGTGGTGATGTCCACCGGGGCGATGGCGCCGGTGCCGCGCACCCGGATGCCGCCGTCCACCGCGTCCACCTGCACGCCCGCGCCCTGGAGCTTGCTCACCACGGCGCTGTTGTGCTCGAGCTGGCAGTTCTGCAGGACCACGTCCCCGTCGGTGAGCGCGGCCGCCACCATGAAGGTCCCCGTCTCGATGCGATCGGCCACGATGGCGTGCTCCACCGGGGCGAGCTCGTCCACGCCTTCGATGGTGATGAAGGCAGTGCCGGCCCCCTCGATGCGCGCGCCCATCTTGTTGAGCACCCTCCCCAGCTCCTCCACCTCGGGCTCCCGCGCCGCGTTCTCGATGGTGCTGCGGCCCTTGGCGAGGGCGGCCGCCATCATCAGGTTCTCCGTGCCGCCCACCGTGGGGTTGCGGCAGACGATCTGTGCTCCGCGCAGGCGCCCGCAGCGGGCCACCACGTAGCCCTTCTCCAGCTCGATCTCGGCTCCCATGGCCTCCAGCCCGCTGAGGTGGATGTCGATGGGACGGGCGCCGATGGCGCAGCCCCCCGGCAGCGAGACCCGGGCCCGGCCGTAGCGCGCCAGCAAGGGGCCGAGCACCAGCACCGAGGCGCGCATGGTCTTGACCAGCTCGTAGGGGGCCTCGAACTGGCTCACCTGGCGGGTGTCCACCCGCATGACCCGCTCGCCCTCGTCGAAGCCCACCTCCGCGCCGAGCACCGCCAGGAGCTTGCCCATGGTGCGCACGTCGCCGAGGCGGGGCACGTTGCGCCACACCGACTCGCCCGTGGCGAGCAGCGAGGCCGGGATCAGGGGCAGCGCCGCGTTCTTCGCGCCGCTGATGGCGACCGAGCCCTCCAGGCGACGCCCGCCTTGAATGAGCAGCTTGTCCATTCCGAAGCTCCTGCGATGCGCCTGCGATGCGCCTGCG
>CAYFWA010000640.1:0-1967 GCA_964346625.1 uncultured Myxococcales bacterium | reverse complement strand
GGGACGGAATTGGGACGGAATTGGGACGGTGTTCCGTTGTTGCGTTTCCACGAAATCATGGCGCTTTTACGTTCAGAAACGGAACTTCGGAACTCCGTCCACCTCGACGAAGCTTCGCCAGCGACAGCCCCTGCCACAGCCCCACATGGAAGGGGCTGAGTAGGAAGGCGAAAGCCGGCGTCAGGCAGGCTTTCGCCGCGTTTTGGCCCGTTAGATGCAATGCTGTCGGAGTCGATAGCCCATGGCACAGACTCGATTCGCCAGCGCATCGGCGGCCTGGCGCTCGGCCTCGCTGACCACGCCGAAGGCCACGACGGTCACGCCTCGGACAAAAGTTCACCTCCTATTTTGCTAGGTCCCCGACTTTTGTCCGCGAAAGCGGACATTTTCCCGCCACCTACCCCCAAGGTCCCCGACTTCTGTCCGGATACGCGGACAAAAGTCGCCCACCGAGTAAACAAGGGGTCGGACTTTTGTCCGCCCCCCCCGGCTCCGTTGGTATCGACGCTGGGAATCCCCAAACCAGGGCCACTTCCCGGAAGGCTGGTGCCGAAGGCTGAAGGCCGGGTGCCGGATACCGTGCGTCCGGCATCCGGCACCTGGCCTCTTTTTTTGGGGGGGCAGAAGCTACTCGCTGTGCTCCACCTTCATCTCGGAGCCCTCGAGGTAGACCCGCACGCGCCCGGGCTTCTCGTGCCCGAAGGCCTCGTAGGCCGCGATCTCCAGGTGGCGGGTGAGCAGGGCCGCGAGGCCTCGGGCGCCGGTCTCGCGCTTGTGGCTCTCGCTGACGATTCGATCCAGCACGCCGTCCGAGACGTCGAGCTCGAGGCCCTCGTCCTCGAACTCCTTGACCATGCGCTTGATCACGCTCTCTTCCAGGATGGCCCGCAACACCTTGTGGCTGAGGGCGCGGAAGGGGATGATCCGCGTGAAGCGGGCCACGAGCTCCGGGAGGAAGCCATAGGCATGGAAGTTCGCAATGTTTTCGACCTCTTCCGGGGTGAAGTCGATGGCGATGCGGTCGATATCGCCCAGGTGCTCCGCGCTGCCCCGGCCGAAACCGATACTGCCGCGGGCGCTGCGCTGCTTCACCACCTGGCCGAACCCGGAGAAGGCGCCCGCGGCGATGAACCCGATGTCGGCGGTGGACAGCACCAGGTGATCCCCGTAGCTGGAGTGGGTGAGCTCGGTGGGGACCACCACCTCGGAGGCCTCGAACATCTTGAGCAGCTCGCGCTGCACTCCCATCCCGGTGACGTCCTTGGTGGTGCCCGCGCCCGCGAACACGGCGTTGTTCTGCCCGGAGGCCATCTTGTCGAACTCGTCGAGGCAGACGATGCCGATGGAGGCCATCAGGGGGTTGTCGTCGGCCGCGTGCAGAAGGCGCGTCAGGATCTGGTTCGGATCCTGGCCCACGTAGCCCGTCTCCGAGTAGGTGGTGACGTCCACGATGGCCGTGGGCAGCCGCAGGATCTCGCGGAACAGCAGCTCCACCAGGAAGGTCTTGCCGCAACCGGTGGGGCCGATGAGCATGTAGTTGCTCTTGGGCAGGACCTCGGTCCGATCCATGCCTTCGAGGTAGATGCGCTTGATGCGCCGGACGTGGCGGTAGGCCATCAACGCCACGGCCTGCCGGGGCGCATCCTGACCGCGGTAGCCCAACGCCTCAAGCATGTGGAAGATCTCCGATGGCGGCACCGCCGGAAGATCCTTCACGAATTCTATGAAAGCCTCGAGATCGGGCTCGTCCTTGCGCTTGAGGTGATCCATGACGCCAACTCTAGCAAGCTCTCGAGAAACGGCAAGGCAGGTCGGAGGGTTCGCCGTGAATCCCATGACGGGCGGGACGATCTCCGGAGCGACTGTTTTGAGCGGTTGTTCTGAGCGGCTGTTCTGAGTGGCTGTTCTGAGCGGCTGTTCTGAGTGGCTGTTCTGAGTGGCTGTTCTGAGCAGTCGTTCCGGGCGAA
>CAYFWA010000639.1:0-4574 GCA_964346625.1 uncultured Myxococcales bacterium | reverse complement strand
GGGGGCGGGGCCGCGCGGGTCATCGTCCACCATGCGGCTCGCTTCCTTGAAGTTCACCGCCACCACCTTGGAGCAGCCGGGCTGCTCCATGGTGACCCCGTAGAGCGCGTCGGCCAGCGCCATGGTGCGCTTGTTGTGCGTGATGAGCACGAACTGCGTGTCGGTGGCCATCTCGCGCACCTGCTCGTTGAACCGGTCCACGTTGGCGTCATCAAGCGGCGCGTCCACCTCGTCCAGCAGGCAAAACGGGCTCGGCTTGTAGCGGAAGATGGAGAACAGCAGCGCCACGGCGGTGAGCGCCTTCTCGCCGCCGGACATGATGTCCACCGACTGCAGCTTCTTGCCCGGGGGCTGGGCCACGATGTCCACCCCCGCCAGCAGGATGTCGTTGGACTGGGTGAGCTCCAGGCGCGCCTTGCCGCCCTTGAACAGCCGCGGAAACACGGCCTTGAACTCGGTGTTGATCCCCTCGAAGGCCGCCCGGAAACGGGCGCGGCTGGTCTTGTTGATCTTCTGGATCGCCTTGTCCAGCCGCTCCAGGGCCTCCTCGAGATCGGACTTCTGCTCCGACAGGAACGTGTGGCGCTCCTTGAGCTCCTCGTACTCCTGGCGCGCGCCCGGGTTGTAGGTGTTGCGCAGGCTCTCGAGCAGCCGCGACTGCTTGTCGAGCCGGGCCTGGAGCTCCTCGTCGAACACCGGCCGCAGGTGGAAATCGTGGAGCACCTCCTGCGGCGTGGCGTGGTGCCGCTCCTCCAGGCGGTCGGCCAGCCGCTCCCAGTCCTTGTCGAGCTCCAGCACGCGCATGCGCAGCGCCTCGCGCTCCTCCGACCGCCCCTTGCGGTCCTCGCGCAGCGACTTGAGCCCCGCCTCGAACTCGTCGAGCTCCATCCGGCGGCTGTCGCAGGCCGCCGCCTCCTGGGCCACGGCCTCACCGAGATCCATGGCCTCGGAGCTCACCGTCAGGCGCTCCTCGTCCGCCTCGGCCACCTCCGCCTCGAGGGTCGAGACGCGCTCGCGGTTCTCCTCGGCGCGCTTTCGCAGCCCCACCAGGCGCTGCTCGGCGCCCTCGATGTCGCCCTGCAGCCGGGTCAGATCCCGCTGGCAGGTGTGCCGCTGCTCGGCGGAGCGGGCCACCGTGACCTTCAGCTCGGCGACCTCCGAGGCCAGCTCGTTGACGCGGTGGCGCTCCCGCTCCGCTTCGCTGAGCCCCAAAGAGAGCTGCTCCTGGGCCTCCGATTGTTCCTGGAACAGGCTGTCCAGCTCGTCGCGGCTGCGGCGCTGACGCGCGGACAGCTCCTCCACCAGCGCCTCGAGCCGGGTGGATTCCGCGCGCGCCGCCTCCAGCCGGGACCGGCTCTCCTCCAGTTGGGTGCCAGCCGAGTCCAGATCCTTGCTGTCGCCCAGCAGCTCCATCTCGGACTGGTGGATGGCCCGCTGCAGCGCGTCGAGCTCCTGCTCGAGCTGCCGCGCCTCCTGCTTGCCCTGCACCAGGCGCTCGTGCAGCTCGTCGTGGTGCTGCTCCAGCTCCCCACAGAGCTCGGTGAGCTCCCGGATCTCGCGCTTCTGGGCGAGGATCCCCGCCGTCTGCGCGTCGTTGGATCCACCGGAGATGAGCCCCAGCGGATCCACCACCTCGCCCTCCAGGGTGACCACCGTGCGCCGCCCGCGCTGTTTGCGCCACACCCGCAGCGCCTGCTCCAGGTCCTCCACCACCAGCACGTCCTGCAGGAGCTGGCCGGCCACCTCGCGGTAGCTCCCGTCCACCCGGACGAGGTCCAGCATCAGGCCCCGTACCGCCGGATCGGTGATCTCGGTGTCGCGCCCCCCGACGGGCTCGAGCGCCCCACTGACCCCCAGGTCCAGGTGCGCGTGGCCGTTGCCCCCGTTGGTGCCGCTCTGGCCGTTGCCCCCGTTGGTGCCACTCTGGCCGTTGCCGCCGTTGGTGCCACTCTGGCCGTTGCCGCCGCCCTGCCCATTGCCGCCCAAATGGCCGGTGCCGGGGTCGGTTGACGGCGCGTTCTGGCCGTAGCCCGCGTGGGCTCCCGCTTCGGTCGTAGTCGTAGTCGTAGTCGCGGTCGCGGTCATGGTCGCCGCCCCGGTCTCCTCCGCGGACACCGACGTGGATTCGAATCCACCCGCCTCCGCTCCGGGATCCGGCCCGATGCCGCCACTCGCGTCGCGCTCCGGCGCCGTCGAGGCGGCGACCGCGCGGAGCTGATGCTCCAGCGGCAGGAACACCGAGCGGCCGCGGTTGCCCTCCTTGAGATAGCTCACGGCCTCCACGCCCACCTCGGCGTTCTGCACCAGGATCGCGCCCAGGCGCTCCCCGAGCACCGCCTCCACTGCGGCTTCGTACTCGGCGGGGGCCTCCACCTTGTCCGCCAGCAGGCCGTGAATGGCGTCCCGACGCTCCACCACCTCGTCGCTCTCCATGATGGCGCGGGTCCCCTGCTGGAACCCCTCGTAGCGCCGCTGGATCTCCTCCAGGGAGGACAGCCGGGACCGGTTGCGGTGGAGCTGCCCGCGGGCGGTGTCCAGCTCCACCTCGAGGCGGGAGACCGTCTGCTGGACCTCTTGCTGCCGCTCCGCCAGCGCGACCCGTCGCTGCTCCCGCGCTTCGTTTTCCTGTCTGCCCGCCCGAATCCGCTGCTCGAGCTCCTCCACCCGTGGCGTGAGCTCGGAGGCCTGCTGCTCGAGCCCACGCTCGCGATCGGCGAGGAGATCGAGCCGCGCCGTGGCCTCCTCCATCCGCTGCTCGGCGCTGCGTTGATCCGCTTCCAGCGTGGCGATGCGGGTCTCAGCCCGCCCGGCCCGGTCGCGGTACTCCTCCACCCGGGCGTCCACCTCGTCCTGGGCCGAGCGCGCCTCGCCGAGCTCGTCCTCCCACTGCTTCAACCGGGTCTGCTTCTCTTCGTGCTCTCCCTCGAGCACCGTGAGCTGCTCGCGGGTGGCCTCCACGTCGGCCGTGAGCTGCTCGAGGGAATCCACCAGGCGCTTGGCCTCGGCCTCGTCGAGGTCGCTTCGACGCCGCAACGTCTCGATTTCTTGTCGCTTGTGATCGATCTGGGCCTCGAGCAGCTTGACGCGGTTGTCGAGGTTCGCCAGCGCCGACTGCCGATCCGACAGGGCCACCTCCAGATCGCGCAGCTCCAGCCGACCCGCCGCGAGCTTGCCCTCGCGCTCCGCGATGAGCGCGTCCACCTCGGTCACCGTGCCCGAAAGCATCTCGAGCTGGGCCTGGTCCAGGCGGCGCTGGCTGAGGTTCTCGAGCAGCCGCTGCGACAGGCGCCACTTGTCGAGATCGCCCACCTCGTCCCGGTAGGCCTCGTAGCGCTCCGCCTTCTTGGCGGCCCGCCAGAGCCGGCGCATGGAGGACTCGAGCTCGGAGACGATGTCGTTGATCCGCAGCAGGTTCTGCCGCGTGCTCGCCATCTTCAGCTCGGCCTTGCGCTTTTTGTCCTTGAACTTGGTGATCCCGGCGGCCTCCTCGATGAACTGCCGCCGCGTCTCCGGCTTGGAGCTCACGATCTCGCCCACCCGCCCCTGCTCGATGATGGCGTAGGCGTAGTGGCCCACCCCCGTGCCGAGAAACAGCTCGCGCACGTCCTGCAGGCGGCAGGGGATCTTCTGGATGGCGTAGTCGCTGGTCCCGTCCCGAAACAGGCGCCGGGTGACCTCCACCTCCTGGTAGCCCTGGTATTGGGGTGGCGCCATGCCGTCCGACAGGTCCAGGGTGAAGGTGACCTCGGCCATGCCCATGGGGCCGCGGGTCTCGGTACCGGCAAAGATCACGTCCTCCATGGACGCCCCGCGGAGCTGCTTGGCCGACTTGGAGCCCATGACCCAGCGCAGGGCGTCCACGACGTTGGACTTCCCACAACCGTTCGGTCCCACGATGGCCGTGAGGTCATCGTCGAAGTGCAGCACGGTCTTGTCGCAGAAGGACTTGAAGCCCACCAGCTCGATCTTCTTGATTCGCATGGCTATCGCCCGTGACTATCGCCCGTGACTACCACCCGGATTCCCAACCGCTCCCCCTGGCCTCGACCCATGGAGCCCGCCGTGGGTCCCGGAGCGGAAGAAGAAGAAAACGGGTCCGGATTTGCACCCGAGCGCTGTTTGACCGAATCTTTTACCATGCTCCTCCCACCCTGTAAAGCGGAAACTCGAATCATTACGGGGGGTAGGTAAGGGATTGGTTGTTCACAATTGCCTCTATGGTGGATAACTCGACAGTGGCTCGGATTCCTTGGGGTTCGAGTCCGGAGCACCGGGGTTGGTGGCAGCAGAATACGGAGCGCCGGGGCGGCAGTGAGGTCCCGCGAACTTGGCCTGGGGCAAGGGACTGAACGCCCATTCTTCGCCTGTGTTCAGGGGTGGCAGTGACGTCCCGCGAACTTGGCCTGGGGCAAGGGACTGAACGCCCATTCTTCGTTCCCATTCTTCGTCGCTCTTCCCAACCCGAGCCCTCGATCCGGCTACCAACTCCTCGGCTCTTCTCGGACGGGACCTGCGCAAACCGAGCCATTTGCGCTGTGGGCAACAGTCGAAAGGTAGTCGCTTTTTCGGCATCG
>CAYFWA010000638.1:3148-4574 GCA_964346625.1 uncultured Myxococcales bacterium | reverse complement strand
GACAAGGGCGGCGACAAGGGCGGCGACAAGGGCGGCGACAAGGGCGGTGACAAGGACGGTGACAAGGACGCCAAAGACCGCAAGGGGTTCCTGCAGCGGTTCCGCAGCCTGGATCCCTCGAAGCTCCCGCCGCCACCCATGAAACCCTAATCCCGGTCAGGATGCTTCGTCGTTGCGGTGCTCGTCCAGCAGCCGGTGGAGGGAGTCGGGGACCTCCACCTCGCCGAGGAAGACGTTGGTGGCCGAGGCGCGGGCCACCAGGGTGCCGTCGTCCTTTTCGAGGGAGACCTCCACGAAGGCGGCGGTGCGGCCGTGCTTGATCACCTCGGCCTTGCCCACCAGGAGGTCACCGGGGCGCGCCGGAGCGAGGTAGGTCACCTTCATCTCGATGGTGGTGGACTGGCGATCCGGGGCCACCAGGTAGACGGCCGGGCCGATGCAGTTGTCGATCATGGCGGCCAGCAGCCCGCCCTGGATCAGTCCATAGGGGTTCTGGTGCTCTTCGGCGCCGCGGAACCGGATCTCCACGGCGCCGGGCTCGAAGCGGACGGGCTCGGCGTGGAATAGATCCCAGCAGGGTGGAGGAATCTGGGGCTTGGGCATGGAGGACCTGTCTCCTTGGCTTGTCGAGGGTAGCGCTCCGCCGTCTGGGAGCGTCATTCGAAGGCGGCGGCCAGCCGGTGGGTGGCTTCGCCGGGATCGGGAGCGGCGAGCACGGCCCGGATCACCGCGGCCGCCGCGGCGCCGGCCTCCCGGCACTCGGGGGCGCGCTCCAGGGTCACGCCTCCCAGGGCGACGAGGGGGAAGGGCGCGAGCTCGCGGGTGGCTTCCCGCAACGCGGAAAGGCCCTGGGGAGCGCCGTAGGCGGCCTTGGACGGAGTGTAATAGAGCGGGCTGAAGGTGGCGAAGTCGCAGCCGCCCTCGCGGGCGGCCCGGGCCTGCGCCACGTCGTGGGCCGAGGCCCCCAGCAGCCGGTGGGGGCCGAGCAGGCGCCGGGCCTCGGCCGCCGGGAGGCTGTGGCCGGCCAGGTGGACGCCGTCGGCCCCGGCCGCCAGCGCCACGTCCACCCGGTCGTTGATCAGCAGCCGCGCGCCGGCCCGGCGGGTGACCTCGCGCAGCGCGCGGGCGAGCCGGAGCAGCTCGGCGGCGCCGAGGTCCTTTTCCCGGAGCTGGACGGCCGCCGCGCCCGGGGGCACCCCGGCCAGGGCCCGCCCCACCAGGGCGGGCAGATCCCCGGCGGGCGCCAGCCGGCGGTCGGTGATGAGGTAGGCGCGAAATGGCAGCGGCATGGGTGCGCTCCCCCGGGGAGCGCGCCATCCCACCATTTCGCCATCGGGCGGCGCGGGCGTTGGTGGGCGGTGCGCTCGGCGTCGCTCGGAACCGTTGCTCCGATCGTCGCTCGGAACCGTCGCTCCGATCGTCGCTC
>CAYFWA010000638.1:0-3048 GCA_964346625.1 uncultured Myxococcales bacterium | reverse complement strand
CGTCGCTCCGATCGTCGCTTTGATCAGATCATCCCGTCCAGGGGGCTGGAGGCGGTGGCGTAGAGCTTGCGATCGATGCGCCCGGCCTCGTAGGCGAGCCGGCCGGCTTCGGTGGCCATCCGCATGGCGCGGGCCATGGCGATGGGGTCCCTGGCGCCCGCCACGGCGGTGTTCATCAGGATCGCGTCGCAGCCCAGCTCCATGGCGACGGCGGCGTCCGAGGCGGTGCCCACCCCGGCGTCCACGATCACCGGCACGGTGGCCTGCTCCAGGATGATCTTGAGGTTGTAGGGGTTGCGGATGCCCAGCCCGGAGCCGATGGGGGCGGCCAGGGGCATCACCGCGGCGCAGCCGATCTCCTGCAGGCGCAGGGCCGCCACCGGGTCGTCGGTGGTGTAGGGCAACACGACGAAGCCCTCGTCCACCAGCACGCGGGCGGCCTGCAGCGTGGCCTCCACGTCGGGGAAGAGGGTCTTCTCGTCGCCGATGACCTCGAGCTTGATCATGGTGCCGATGCCCATCTCGCGCGCCAGCCGGCAGGTGCGGATGGCGTCCTCGGCCGTGTAGCAGCCCGCGGTGTTGGGCAGCAGCACGTACTTGTCGGGATCGATGTAGTCGAGCAGCGACTCCTTGGTGCGGTCCAGCTCCACCCGGCGCAGGGCCACGGTGACCATCTCGGCCCCGCTCTCGGCGATGGCGTCGCGGGTGAGATCGAAGCTGGCGTACTTGCCGGTGCCGATGATCAGCCGCGATCGGAAGGCCCTCTCACCAATCACCAGACCCTCAGTGATGTCGTTCATGGGATCTCCTGTTGCCCCTTCGGGGGCTCGTGCTTGTCGCGCCCGCGGGGCATCGACGGTGTGCAGGATCGTCGGGGGTGCCCGCTCATCCGCCTCCCACCAGGGTGACGACGTTCACCTCGTCGCCCTCCTGCAGGACCACGCCGTCCAGGGACTCCCGCGAGACCACCTCGCGGTTGCGCTCCACGGCGAACTTGCGCCCCTGCACCCCCAGCTCCTTCACCAGGGCGGCCGCCGAGGTGCCCTCGGGGATCTCCCGCTGCTCACCGTTGCATCGGATCGCGATCATGGCCTTCTCCTCGTTCCCGGTCCACGAGCCTTGGGTCGAACGCGACCATGCCCGCTGTCGTCGCCTCCGGCAGCGTAGTGGACGGGTCGGGGGCTGTAAAGCGGGGAATCGCTCCGCAGGCCTCGTCGCGGCATTGGCCCGGCTGGCAGCCCGTCGCTATCGTGCGAGCGAGCCGTCTGGGCGTTGGGGTGTGCTGTGCTGTGCTGTGCTGTGCTGTGCTGTGCTGTGCTGTGAATATTGTGAAATAAGGGCCGGGCTGTCGCAAAGGAGATACAGGTGTATCGCTGAGGGTCTGTAGCTAGAGGGCTGTCGATTTGTAACTTCCTAAAATTATATGGCATTGCAGTTGGCACATGCATTGCTTAGAGGCTCGCTGCGCGGTTGCCTCAAGGAGCGTTGGCTTATGAGAAGCTACCTCAACACCATGAACTATCTGGCGCGCGAGCGTCGCGAGCCCCGTAATGCGTCGTTTTCGGCGATCATCTCGCGCCTGTCGATCTTTCGCAGCGCGAGCCCGGAGGCTCAGCGGGACATCGCCTCGCGGCTGGTGATGCGTCGTCACCCGGCGGGGAGCCTGATCCTGTCCCAGGACGATCCGAGCGACTCGCTGTACGTGATCCAGCGGGGGCGCGTCAAGCAGCTCCTGTACGGGGACAGCGGCCGACAGATGACCCTCGGAGTGCTCGGCTCCGGCGAGTTCTTTGGAGAAATGGCGGCATTCGACGGCATGGAGCGCGCCGTGTCCGTGGAGGCCCTCGAGGACACCACGGTGCTGGTGCTCGCTCGCGACGAGCTTTACGAGCACCTGGACCGTTACCCCTCCACGGCGGTGACCTTCCTGCAGGAGATGAGCCGGCGGATGCGGCGCCAGAACGAGATCATCGCCAACCTCGCCCTGCGCGACGTGAGCGTCCGGTTGGCCCGCACCCTCGTGAAGCTCGCCCATCAGGATGGATCCGAGGTCGAAGGGCTGCCGGTGATTCACAAGCGCCCGACCCAGCAGGAGCTGGCGAACATGGTGGGCTCGTGCCGCGAGACCGTCTCGCGGACCATGTCGGGCTTTGCCCGCAAGGGCCTGGTCCGCCGCGAGGGACGCAAGCTGCTGCTGTCCGAGGACATCCTCGAGATCGCCGCCTGAGCGCGGTGGCCATCGAGCCCGCGCTCATTCGCATCCAGCACAGCCATCGGGAGACGGCCCGGGGGCCCGGGGGCCCGGGGGCCGAAGGGGGGCTCGCCCACCCACGCGCCGAAGGCGACGCGCCGACCGACGCGAGCTCTCATGCGCTCAGCACGGCGTCGAGCTGCGCAATGATGAGGGAGGACCAGGTCTCGAGGTTGGCCTCGGGATCGGTGAGCAGGGCCTTCACCTCGGACACGGGCAAAAAGGAGCCCTCCAGCGTGTCCTGCTCGCGGATGCGCACCGCCCTGGTCTCGACCCGGGCCACCTGCACCAAGCCGAAGTGCACCGACCCCACCGGGTTGGCGTCGTCATTGATCACGCCGGCGGGCCGGATGTCGTAGGGGGTGTCGATGACCAGCTCCTCGGACAGCTCGCGCCGCGCGCAGCGGCCCACCAGGCCGCGGCGATCCGCCTCCGCGTCGTCCTCGGGGTTGATGTGGCCGCCGATGCCGAGGGAGCGCTTGCCGTGGAGCCGGCGCTCGCCGCCCTGCTCGAGGCGGCGGACCACGAAGACCGCGTCCTCGTCTCCGTCTCCGCCCTCGTGGATCACCAAGGTGTAGGGGATGATCTGTTTGATCCAGGAGCGCTGCTCCGCGTAGGCCCGCTCCACGAAGTAGCCCCGCTCCGCGATGCGCTCCCCATAGGTCTCGAGATCCGGGAGCCCCGGGGGTGGCTGGGCCCCCACGAAGCCGTGGGGGAAGGCCAGGTCGAACAGCTCCCGGCGGGCTACCACATATACGAATTCCATGGATCACCTCGTCGGACGGCCCGTGGGCCCG
>CAYFWA010000637.1:0-4581 GCA_964346625.1 uncultured Myxococcales bacterium | reverse complement strand
GTATCCCCGGGACAGGATGCGCTCCCCGCACACGATCACCGCGCCCACCGGTGGGTTGGGCCACGTCCGGCCCTCTCCCTTGCGCGCCTGGCGCAGCGCCTGGGTCATGAAGCGTTCGTCACGTTCACTCATCGAGATGGCTCCTGCGGCTCGTCGACCCCCCGCTCGGCCCCTGCCGCCGCGTCGCCTCCGTCGGCCGCGTCGACTCCGTCGGCCGCGTCAACTCCCTCGGTCGCGCTGGGCCCGTCGGCCGCGTCAACTCCCTCGGTCGCGCTGGGCCCGTCGGCCGCGTCAACTCCCTCGGTCGCGCTGGGCCCGTCGGCCGTGCCCGCTCGCCCGTCGTTCGAACCGGCGCTCGCGGTACGCGTGGCGTCGGGGTAAAGTGATCCCGGGACCGGCGCGCCGTCGCGGGGGTCGGTACCGGTGGAGGGGACCTCCGTCGGCGCCAACACCCCGTGTAGCGGCAGAGGCTGCTGCAGAGCCCCTTCGGAACGATTCCGGCGCTGCAGCAGGTCCTTGAGCTCGTCCATGAACTCGTTGATGTCTCGAAAAGAGCGGTAGACGCTGGCGAAACGCACGTACGCCACCTCGTCCACGTCTCGCAGCCGCCGCATGACCCACTCGCCGATCCAGGCCGAGGAGACCTCGCGGCCGCCCTCTTCTTGCAGGTAGTGCTCCAGCTCGTCCACCGCGCCTTCGATGGTCTGGGCCGAGACGTGCCGCTTCTCACAGGCCTTGCTCATCCCGCGCACGATCTTCTGACGGTTCAGCGGCTCGCGGGTCCCGTCCTTTTTCACCACGAGGGGCACGAACTCCTCGATCCGCTCGTAGGTGGTGAATCGGTGCTCGCAGTCCCGGCAGGCCCGACGCCGACGGATGACCCGACCCTCCTTGCTCATCCGGGAGTCCACCACCCGATTGGTGAGGCTGCCGCAGGCTGGACACCGCATGGGACCCTACCGGCGGGCCGCGCCCGCTCCGCGGTCGGCCTCATCGACGCGGTCGGCGTCAAATTCGGAGGATCCGTCCGCCCGGATCGCCGCGATCTTGTCGAGCCGTCGCTGATGTCGCGCACCCTCGAAGCGGGCCTCGAGCCAGGCGCGCACGATGCCCACGCCGGCCCCGAGCCCCACGACGCGGTTGCCCAGACACAGCACGTTGGCGTCGTTGTGGGCCCGCGCCATGCGCGCCGAGAGCTCGTCCCCGGCCAGCGCCGCCCGGATCCCGGCCACCTTGTTGGCCGCGATGGACATGCCGATGCCCGTGCCACACACCAGCACGCCGAGGTCCGCCTCACCCGAGGTCACCTGCTGGGCGACCCGCAGGGCATAGTCGGGGTAGTCCACCGAGCTGCGCTCGTTCACCCCGAGGTCGACCACGTCGTGTCCCCACTCGCCCAACGACGCCACGACGGCGTCCTTGAGCTCCAACCCACCATGATCACAAGCTATCGCTATCTTCATGTCTGCTCTTTCTTCTGGCGATCCCGGCCCGCCCGGCGACGTTCGGCGCTCCGCCCGAGCCGGTGAATCCGGCAGCGTATTCGGCGGCGTATTCGGCGGCGTTTCGGCGGCGTATTCGGCGGCGTATTCGGCGGCGTATTCGGCGGCGCCGGCTGGGGATTCATAGCAGATTCGCCCCGCAGAGGCGACCCCCATCCCGGGCCGTGCCCCCCGCAGGGCGATCACAGGATTGTGAGGTAAGGCCCCGATGACGAGCGTGAGGGAGCAGCGCAAGGGAGCAGCGCAAGGGAGCAGCGCGAAGGAAAAGGCCCCCCCAACCCGGCAGAACCTCCCAGGCCGCGAGGCGCTACTCCTCGGTCTCCCCAGGCCGCGAGGCGCTACTCCTCGGTCTCCATGATCTTCACCTCCCGCCCCCGATAGTGACCACAGTACGAGCAGATGCGATGGGGCTGCTTGGGCTCGCCGCAGTTGGGGCAGGGGGTGAGGTTCGGGGCCGTGATGCGGTCGTGGTTGGCACGCCGCATGTCCCGCCGGGATTTGGACTTCTTCTGCTTTGGAACCGCCATGGTCGTTTTCCTTTCGTTCCGCGCTTGAAGGCCAGCGAGCTCGGGCCAGCTCGGGCCCGCCCGCGGCCGACCCTCAGCCAACGCTCGACCAGCCCTCGGCCAACGCTCAGCCAACGCTCAGCCAACGCTCGGCCAACGCTCGGCCACTCGTCGAACCGGCTGCCGCCACGCCACCGGCGCCGCGGGGCCGAGGTCGTGAACGCGGCTTTTTATCGCGTCGGCTTCAACTTGGCAAGGACCTTCAGGCGTGGATCCACCGCGTCCTCGTCCTGCTGCGCCTCCTGGCGCCCCGCATGCTCGATACCGGGGCACTGCTCCCGGCAGATCGGCCGCATGGGCACGGCCAGCACGAGCTGCTCGCGCACCTGGCTCGCCAGGTCGATCTCCCGGCCGTCGAAGGGCTCCCAGCTCAGATCCGCCTCGGTGAGCTCGAGCTCCGCGGGCATCCCCTCGGGCTCATCCACCACCTCGAAGACCATGAAATACGGCTCATCCACAACGATCTCGGCAGGTTCCAGGCATCGGGCGCAGGGCGTGGCGAACCGCGCCCGGATATGCCCCTGCACCTGGACCTTGTCCTCGCTCATCTTCTGGACCCGGAGCTCCACCTCACCGGATCCTCCCTGCTCCTCGTGCAAAAGGTCCTCGAGCTGGCGCCGGAGCCAGGCCTCGCTCAGCTCGGCCCGCACCTCCAGCTCTTCGTCCCCGAGCCGCTGCACGTCGATCTTGAGCTTGTCCATGATCCTCGATCCTCGATCCTCGATCCTCGATCCTCGATCCTCGATCCGCTCCGCTTTCGCCCTACCCCACCTCATCCTCACTCCGCCCGCTCCACCCTGCTCCGCTCCGCCCTGCTCCGCTCCGCCCTGCCCTGCCCCGCCCGGTCCCACCAGCGTTGGCGCCAGCGCCGTCACCGGCGCCGCGTGGTGACTCCACCCTCACCCCGCAAATTTGTGACTTCGGGGAGGTAATTCAATCGTCATGTGCATATAGGCCCCATGGCGGGGTGTGTCAAGACGGGAGTGGGGGAGTGGGGACGGAGTTCGGATGTTCCGTTATCCCGCGAAAAGCGCAGTGATTTCGGATCAACGGAAGAACGGAACACCGTCCCCATGGCTTTCCCCATAACTCGTCTCCCCATGGCTTGTCCGTCCCACGCGAAAAGCGAGACGCCTGTCGAGCAACGCTGCAAAAAGACCGCCGGTCGAGCAAAACTCCTCA
Organism: uncultured Myxococcales bacterium; assembly: GCA_964346625.1. GTDB lineage: Bacteria > Myxococcota_A > Polyangia > HGW-17 > JAJRWW01 > CAYFWA01. The sequence goes on along the minus strand of CAYFWA010000637.1, from coordinate 1,331 downwards.
GAAAATAATGGAATCCCTTGACAAAGCCCCGCCCGTCTGTCGTTCTATCGGATCCGTCGCCGGGCGTCGTTCGTCCGGCGGGCATTCCCCGACGGTGTAGTGAAAGGAGCGTTTCCTCATGGGACGAATGATGGGCCAGATGATGGGCGGCATGGTCGCGGGGCTGGGCATGACCTCCCTGCTGTTTTTCGGTTTTATCGGCTTCCTGGCCGCATACCTGGTGCTCCGCAAGCGGGCCGAAAAGCTCGACGAGCCGGACGATCAGCTCGGCATCAAATGCGCGCTCAACTACTTTCAATTCCTGAACGTCTTCTTCGTTCTGCTCGGGTTGGCGCTGATCTTCACCGCGCTGTTCGAGAAGATCGGGGGTCATTCCGCTGACATCTGGAAGATCGGCCTCGGTATGCTCTTCGGCGCGGCGGCGCTGTTCGCAGCCTTCGAGACCTTCCTGCGGCTGTGGACCAATCAGGCCGAGTACGGCGACGCGCGCAAGGTGTTCTTCGGCATGACCCTCGTGGTGGTGGGCGCCGTGGGCATCATGGCCTTCCTGCTGTTCTGGATGGGCCTGTTCGACAAGTGGAAGGGTATGGCCTTCAACCTGCCCTTCGGCGTGTGGCTCATCTTTCTGCCAGCCACGGCGGGCGGCATGCTGTATTTCCGGCAGCTCTACTTCCCGCCTGCCCCGGGCGCGGCCGCGGGTGGCTTCCCGGGCGGCGGCGTGGGCGGCGGCGTAGAGCAGCCCATGGCTCAGCCCCAGCAGCCCCAGCAGCCCCAGCAGCCCCAGCAGCAGCCGGTGCAGCCCGGCTACGAGCAGCCGGCCCAGCCCCAGCAGCCGGGGTACGACCAGGGCGGCTACCAGCAGCCAGGGTACGACCAGGGCGGCTACCAACAGCCCGGCTATCAGCAGCCGCAGCAACCCGGCTATCCGCAGCAGCCGCAGCAGCCGCAGCAGCCGCAGCAGCCGCAGCAGCCGGGCCTGCCGCCTCCCAGCGGCGGTGGCGGCTACGGCGGGTACGGACAGTAGGCAGCCCTCCGGGGGACGCGGGTCGCGTCCCCTTTTCGGTCCTTTCCCTCCCTCACCGTGATGGCCTTGTTTTTCGCGCTCGGCATCGGTCGAGCCTGGGCGCACGCAGTGACTCTCGTCGAATGCGGACGTCTCGGGCGGGGCCGACGGGAATGTAGCTTGAGGAGTGGCCTCGTCTACTTGCATACCTCCCGTGCGCGCGCCGCCTGCGGCGGCGCGCGCACGGGAGGGAGGGACGGGTTACGCGGCGATCGGAATGATGTGCAGCCCCCGTTTATTGATTGGGGAAGCTGTGGGGGTGGGGTGG
>CAYFWA010000636.1:0-4585 GCA_964346625.1 uncultured Myxococcales bacterium | reverse complement strand
CCGAATACGGCGGGTTGGGGGGCCGGGGGGCCGCACCGCCTCATCTCACTTCTGCTTCGAGGCGGCCATCGCATCCAAGGGCTACGTCACCCCAACCCCGGGGCTACGTCACTCCAAACTCCAACGCGAAGCGCCGATGTTTCATCCAAGCGGTCCTTTTAGCACGGTGCATGGATCCGGGGAAGAGCGCTGCTCCGGCGCAGCAACCTGCAAGGGCATGCAAAAACGTCTCAGGAACGTCTCATTAACCTGAACTTCGGCGCGGTGTCCGACCCCCGGATCGCCGGCAAGGTGAAGCTTGATCTCCCCCTTTTGCTCACCGCGATGGTGGCGGCGATGACCACGCTGGCACGACCCGGTGAGAGTCCTGCAGCTCGAGGCCAAAACGGCGCCTCGCTGCACTGCGCCTCCTCCTCGGGGGGCGACGACACCGACGTGGTGTCGGTGACCGTGGACACCGACACCACGTACTACATCTGGGATCGGGGACGGGTTCAGCGACCACCACCTGCCGGACGTGGACGTCTGCCTCTGGTGGGCGCTCCCCCGGGTTCGGGCTCCCCGCCGCGACGCCAACTCCGCCGCGACGCCAATTCCGCCGCGACGCCAACCCCGCCGCGACCACCACGTCATTTCCTCGTGACCTTTGGGGGCATTGAAACAACCGGGGATCCGGGCTAGGGTGGGACCTCCTCGGCAACGGGACCCGCGCGCCGACCCTCGGCGCCGCTGATGGACGCGGGCCCGCCGCGGGGAGCCACGAGGGCCACGGCATGACAGCGACGCAGCGGGTACTGGCCAACGAAGCGGGCACACGCAGCCTCTTGCTGGGCAACGAGGCCATCGCCCGCGGGGCACTGGAGGCCGGGATGGCGGTGGCCACCACCTACCCCGGGACCCCATCCACCGAGATCGGCGACGTGCTGCACGGGCTCGCCGAGCGCGCCGATCGCTACTACTTCGAGTACTCCACCAACGAAAAAGTCGCCCTGGAGGTGGCCGCCGGCGCCGCCGTCGCCGGAGTGCGCAGCTTGTGCTTCATGAAGCACGTGGGGCTCAACGTGGCCGCGGATCCGCTCATGACCCTTGCCTACCTGGGGGTCAACGCGGGCCTGGTGGTGGTCACCGCCGACGAGCCCGGCTGTCACTCCAGCCAAAACGAGCAGGACAACCGCCTGTACGCCCGCCTGGCCGGGCTCCCGCTGCTGGAGCCGGCCACCCCCCAGGAGGCCAAGGAGCTCACGCAGCTCGGCTTCACCCTGTCCGAGCGGCTGCAGCTCCCGGTGCTTCTGCGCACCACCACCCGGGTGAGCCACATGCGGGGGGTGGTGACCTTCGGGGAGCTGCCCGCCCGGGTGCAGCGGCAGGCGATCTTCCAGCCCGACCCGGCCCGCTTTTCCTACAACCCGGTGGTGGCCAAGCGGCGCCGCAAGGTGCTGCTATCGCGCCTGGCCGAGGCCGAGCAGCTCGCCGACGACGACGCGCGATCCAACCCCGTGCGCGGCGACGGCGCGCTGGGCGTGCTGGTCAGCGGCGTGGGCTACAACTACGTGCGCGACGCCCTGATGGACCTCGGGCTGGAGGACCGGGTGCGGGTGGGCAAGCTGGGGTTTTCCCACCCGGTGCCGCGGGCCTGGCTCCGGCGGTTTCTCACCGGTTTGCAGCGCTGTTTGGTGCTCGAGGAGGTGGAGCCCCTGCTCGAGGAGGCCGCCAAGTCGGTGGCTCACGAGGCGGATCTGGCGGTGAGCGTGCTGGGCCGCCGCTCGGCCCACCTCCCCCGCGACGGGGAGCTGTCGCTCGAGGCGGTGACGCGGGTGCTGGCTCACCTGACCGAACGCCCTCTGCCCGCGTCGCTGGCGCCGCGGCCGGCCGCTGACGCTGACGTTGACGTTGACGCTGACGCTGACGTTGACGCTGACGTTGGCGCTGACGCTGGCGCTGACGTTGACGCTGACGCTGACGCTGACGTTGACGCTGACGCTGACGCTGACGTTGACGCTGACGTTGACGCTGACGTTGACGCTGACACGGACACCAGCGAGAGCCCGGTGGCGCTGCCCGGACGGCCCCCGAGCCTGTGCCCGGGCTGCCCCCACCGCGACACCTTCTACGCGGCCAAGCTCGCCACCCGGCAGCAGGCCCACTACCACCTGGACATCGGCTGCTACACCCTGGGGCAGCTCCCGCCCCTCGAGCTGTGCGATCTGCTCGTGTGCATGGGGGCGGGCATCAACACCGGCGCCGGCTTCTCCCGGGTCACCGACCGGCCGTCGGTGGCCTTCATCGGGGACTCCACCTTCTTTCACTCGGGGTTGCCAGGGCTGATGAACGCGGTGCACAACCGCCACCGCCTGGTGCTGGTGGTGATGGACAACCGCACCACGGCCATGACCGGGCACCAGCCCCACCCGGGCACCCCGCTGGACGGCATGCACCAGGTGGCCCCCGCCCTGTCGGTGGAGGCGCTGTGCCGGGCGGCCGGCGCCGAGTTCGTGGAGACGGTGGAGCCGTCCAACCTGCGCCACGCCATCGAGGTCTTCGAGCGGGCCATGGACCAGCCCCACGTGGCGGTGATCGTCAGCCGGGCGGCCTGCATCTTCGTGGATCGCCCGACCGCCGACCGCCCGGTGTACCAGGTGGACCCCGAGCGCTGCCTGTATTGCGGCCTGCACGGGGACCACCAGGGCTGTGGCGAGGCGCTGCACCGCGACACCCAGCTCGTGCGCAGCCTGCGCCGGCTGCAGGCCATCGGCGCGGATCCCGAGCCCCGCTGGCGCCGGCTGCCCGACAAGCCGGCGGTGGCCCCCTGCAGCCGGGAGTGCCCCGCCCACGTCTGCGTCCAGTCCTACGCGGCCCTGGTGGCGGCCGGGCGCTACGCCGACGCCGCCCGGGCGGTGCGCGAGCGGCTGCCGCTGCCCGGCACGGTGGCCCGGGTGTGTCACCGCCCCTGCGAGGGGGCCTGCACCCGCGCCCAGCACGGCGAGGCCGGCGAGGCCGGCGAGGCCGGCGAGGCCGGCGAGGCCGGCGAGGCCGGCGAGGCCGTGGCCATCAACGCCCTCAAGCGCTTCGCCACGGACCACGAGGACCCCGCCGTGGCGCGCGCGGAGCTGCAAGAGCGCCTGGCGGCCGCGCCGGCGCGCGACGAGCCCGTGGCCGTGATCGGCGCGGGGCCGGCCGGGCTGGCCGCGGCCCACGCGCTGCGGCTGCGGGGCCATCCGGTCACGTTGATCGAGGCGGCCCCGGTGGCCGGCGGCTTGCTGTCGCTGGGCATCCCCGTTTACCGGCTGGACCGCGCGGTGCTCGAGCGCGAGATCGAGCTGATCCTGTCGCTGGGGGTGACCCTGCGGCTCGGTACCCGCGTGGGCCGCGACCTATCCTTCGAGGCGCTGCAACGCGACCACGCGGCCGTGGTGGTGGCGGCCGGGGCCTGGCGCCCCCTGCGACTCCAGGTCCCAGGCGAGCAGCGCCCGGGCGTGATCCAGGCCCTGGAGCTGCTGCGGCGGGCCAACGGGGGCGACCCGCCCGCCCTGGGAAAGCGCGTGGTGGTGGTGGGCGGCGGTGACGCGGCGGTGGACGCGGCCCGGGTGGCGCTACGGCTGTCCCAGGGGCAGGTGACCCTGGCCTACCGCCGCCGCCGCGAGGAGATGCCCGCGCACCCCGAGGAGATCGCCGCGGCCGCGGCCGAGGGAGTCACCCTGCGGCTGCAGCAGATGCCCGTGGCCGTGCCGGGCCAAGACGCCCCCGCCGCGGAGGTCACGGGCGGCGCTGGCAGCGCCGCGAGCGCCCTGCGCGCCCTGCGCCTGGTCCACACCCGACCGGGCCCCCCCGACGAGAGCGGGCGACGGCGCCCCGAGCCCGTACCGGGCTCGGAGCACGACCTGGCCTGCGACACGGTGGTGGTGGCCGTCGGCCAGCGCCCGGAGCTGGAGTTTTTGCCAGCCGAGGCCCTCGCCGAGGCCGCGCCGGACGGCACCCTGGCGGTGGCGCCCGCGGACGGCGCCACGCCCCTGGCGGGGCTTTTCGCCGCCGGCGACCTGGCGGGCGGGCCACGCACCGTGATCCACGCCATCGCCTCGGGCCAGCGGGCCGCCTACGGCGTGGATCGGTTCCTTTCCCGCGGCCGCTGGGAGGCGGCCCCTGGCCCCGAGCCGCCCCCCCCGCCTTCCCGCTACCCCAAACGCTACGACCCGGTGAACGTCGCCCCGGCTCCCCGCGAGCGCCCCCCAGCGCTGGCGGCCGCCAGCCGGGTGCCGGGCTTCGTGGAGGTGGAGCAGACTCTGAGCGAGGCCGCCGCCCGGCGCGAGGCCGAGCGCTGCCTGCTGTGCGGCCAGTGCGCCAAGTGCCGGGTGTGCGTGGACACCTTCGGCTGCCCGGCCATCGTGGCCCGCAACGGCCGCATCCAGATCGACGAGCTTCTGTGCGTGGGCTGCGGCGTGTGTGCCCAACTCTGCCCCAACCACGCCATCACCGCCCAGCCCCGAACCCCCTGAGACCGCCAGAGCCCGGACGCCATGAGCACCGCGACGCAAAACGGCCCCCGCTCCCCCGACCCACTCCCTCGCCCCGGGCGAGGAACCGCCCCCTG
>CAYFWA010000635.1:2299-4606 GCA_964346625.1 uncultured Myxococcales bacterium | reverse complement strand
ACGCTCAGGATCCTCTCGTGAAGTCGAAACCCACCCACGCCGACCGCGCGGGCTCAAGGCGCGTCTTTGCCGCAGCAGCGCTTGTACTTCTTGCCGGAGCCGCAGGGGCAGGGGGCGTTGCGGCCGACCTTGGCCGCGTCGCGGCGGACGGGCTCGCGTGGCGGCTCGGCCTTCATCATGGGCTCGAGCATCAAGAGGGTGGCATCCGGAGTCCAGGGTTGCCGCAGGGGCTCGAGCATCTCGCGGGGCAGATAGAACCGCTCGGGGGGGAGGCGGGCCGAGGAGGCGACGAGATGCAGGGTATGCACGAGCTTGTTGCCGTCGGTGATGCCGTCGGCCCAGGACAGCAGGGGCAGGGTGAACGCCAGATCCCGGATCTCCGGACGGTCGGGCGGGGGGCCCTCGTCCCAGTAGCGCTCGCCCATGCGTTGCTGCGTCTGCTCGAGCTCTTGCTGGGGGGCATCGAGCAGATCCTCGATCAGTCGGCAGACGAGCTCGATCTCGCGCCCCATCTCGGCGCGCAGGCGCTGGGCGTCGGGGTTGGCGGCTTTGCGGGGAGCGCCGTGCACGGCCTTTTTGACCTCGGCGCGCAGCTTGCGCGAGCGTCGGCCCAGGGCGAGCAGGGCGAGCAGGGTGTCGACGAGCTCGAAGAAGGCGACGTCTTCGGCCAGGGCGCGCTTGTAGGCGGGCAGCAGCAGCTTGCCGAGCCGGCCGGCGGCCCAGGCGCCCTTGACCATGAAGGTCATGACCCCGGTTCCGGTGAGGGGGAAGCTCATCACCGCCCGGGCTTCCTCGATGTTCTCGGTGAGCGCGACGTAGTGTGCGCGATCGGAGGTCATGGACCCGAGCAGGGCCATGTGCGAGGTGGCGTGCAGGAGGTTCCAGTAGGTCCGCAGGGCGCGCTCGTGTCGCCGCTTGGGGCGGCGGACCTGGCGGAGCAGCCTCCCCGTGGAGACGAGCTCGGCGCCCATGGCGGCGTAGGTGTTGAGGAACGTGGGGCCCAGCAGGGGCTCCCAGGCGGCCACCTCGAGGAAGTCCTCGCGACTGATGGCGTCCGGCTGCTCGAACAGCCGCCGCAAAAGCGTCTTGAGGCGCTCGTCCCCGGCGCGGGCGCGCTCGCGCTGGTCGGCCACGAGGCGCTTCCGGGCCACGCGCCGCGCGGCGACATCGAGCCGGTCGCGCGGGACGACGGGGAGTGTTCCCGGGCTCATGCCGCGGCCCAGACAGGTCACGAAGTGCCCGCCGCGGGTCATCACGATGAACGGGCCCTCGCGGGCGTCGTCGAGGGAGATCGCTACGCGGTCCGCGCCCTCGGGTAGGGCGAGGGGCTCGAGCATCTCGCGGACCCACTCGGCGTCGTAGTACAGCTCGAGCGCGAGCTTGACCTCGTCTTTGGCGAGCCGGACGAGGCGACCCAGGAAGTGCTCGGCATCTGGCATTGGAAAACTCTCCCTTGTGTTCGATGCTCACTCGAACTCTTTGAAGAATTTTTCCTCAAACGCGGATTTGGTTTCGACATACTCGACCAGATCACGAAGAAATGGCTCTCGGTTCTCTATCAGCAGCTCGCGGCGCTCCACCGGACTGATCGCCAACCCATCTTCTTGGGCCCAGTCGATGACAACCGGCGTCCCAAAGGAAGGATCTTTTCTCACGGGATTCAAGGCCCATTTGGCGCGACCACTCTCCGCACGCTCGATGACTGCTTCCCCCACGAAGGCGATGAAGACTCGGTTCACCCTTGCCTGGGAAATGCCCACTCGTTCCTTGCCTGATAGCACATCCAGGTAGAACCCCTCGATCTGCCCCAAGGTTTCGTCGTCGTAGCCAACGCGAACCCCTGAATAGGCTCCGCTTTGATCGAGAAGGTCCTGCAGCTCCTCCAGGAGGATCGGAACTTCCACCAGAAACTCCTCGAAATCATCTTTCAACTTCTTTGGGATCCTGGTCATGACTGGGTTCCCGTGTGCAGTGGCATGCTGGAGTGGAAGCTGTCACGCATGAGTGACGGAAAAGAACGGCGTTTTTGGGACACGAGTCATCATGCACCTGGTACGGAAGTACGGAAGTACGATAGTCGCGTCGTCGTCCCGACTTCACATTCCGGGCGAGAACGGCAGCCGTCATCCGGGTCCTGGGGGCAGACGCCATCGCGGTCCGAGCGATAGCTGCCATCTGGGTCCGAGCGATAGCCGCCATCTGGGTCCGAGCGATAGCCGCCATCTGTGGGTCCGAGCGATAGCCGCCATCTGTGGGTCCGAGCGATAGCCGCCATCTGGGTCCGAGCGATAGCCGCCATCTGTGGGT
>CAYFWA010000635.1:0-2199 GCA_964346625.1 uncultured Myxococcales bacterium | reverse complement strand
TGTGGGTCCGAGCGATAGCCGCCATCTGTGGGTCCGAGCGATAGCCGCCATCTGGATCCGGGCGGCAGTCGCGACCCAGGTCCGAGCGGCAGCTCCCGGTACCATCCAGCGGTTGCGGAAAACTCGGTTTCCAGCGGCGAAACCTCCAGGGGTGTGCGTTGAACGGAGGCTCGGATGGTGCCGAGACGGCCGCCTTTGTGGTGCCCCCAGCACCAGGCTTGTCCCTGGCGCGTGAGGGCGCAGGTGTGCGCCTCACAACCGCGTCGAGTGCAAACCGAAGGGCTCGCAGCAATGGTACGGAAGCCACTTGGGCCCTTCACGCGCACCGGGCGAAAGCGCCTGGTCACCGTCCCATCGCCCAGGCGCCCGTCTGGATTGGAGCCCCAGCACCAGGCGCGAGCGGCTCGTCCGGGCGAGCCGACGCGCTGGAGGGCGCATGTGTACTCTCCTCCCGCGGTAATGGAGCGGATCCGGCTCAACCCCCGGACCTTGGTGGGGACCTCCCGACACCACGCGTCCGTGCCGTCGTGGGTATCGAAGCGGCACTTGCGGCGGTTTTTCCCCAGCCCGAGCTGACCGCCGTTGTTATAGCCCCAGCACCAGACCGTGCCGTCGCGTCTGAGCGCGCAGATGTGATCCAGGGTGCGCCGGTGCTCGCCACGGGCGTCGGCCGAGCCGGAGGCGAGCGCGACGACCGCTTCGAGCTTCTTGGGCTCGAGGGTGACGCCGTCGCCTTTGGTTTCAGGATACGCGATGACCACCGGATCCGGTGCCCCGCTCCGCCAGCACGCGACCGTGCCGTTGCCAAACAGCGCGCAGCGGTGGCTCTCTGCCATGGAGACGGAGACGGCGCCGCGGACACCGACGTCCCGGAAGGGGAAGGCGTTGTCCGAGCAGGTCACCCGACCGCCTCTTCGCACCACACAGGTGGACGCATCGGCCGCGCTCACGGCCAACGCGTCGTGGATCCCGTCCGCGCGACGGGGTCTGGGCTCACAGTGCGGCTTGCCGAAGGCATCGAGAGCTCCCCAGCACCACAGCGAGCCGTCAGTCCCCACGGCGCACGCGTGATGGCGGCCGGCGGCGATGTGCCGCACCCGGGGTATCCCGGTGACGTGCCGGGGCCGCTCTCCGGCTTTTCCCCCGCCGCGGATCGCACAGTGCTTTTTTCCCCAACACCACAGGGTCCCGTCGACGCGCAACGCACAGGTGAACCCGAGGCCCATGGCGAGCGTCGTGAAGCGGTGACCGGGGAGCGGGCGCGCTCGGCTCCGTGCCCGGGGGTCGGGCCGACCGACCGGGTGGGAGCAACCGCCGGCACACAGCCAGGCGAGCGAGATCCCGAGCCCGAGCCCGAGCCCGGCGAGCCGGAGCGCGCGGCGGCAGCGAAGCGATTCTCGTGGCGCGGTTTCCGGCGCTACCCGCATGCGCACAACTGTATCGGGACCCGTGCGAGAAGTCGACTGAACGTACACGTTCAGGGGGGTAAGTCCCATCCCCCCTCGCCCCGAAAAAGCGCGGTTTTTCGGGGCTCAACCCCAATCACCTGGGCTTCGCGCCGCTGCAGGAAAAGGCGCCAATTCGCCGTTTATCGCGGTTTCGGTCCTACGTGACACCTGAACGGTTACGACTGAACAACAGCACCAGACGGCGACTGCAGACGAATAAGCCGTCTGCGCTGCCGGAGATTGAGGTGGTCGCGGAACCAGGCGGGTGACCTTGTGAGACAGGTACCGGGGTTGGTTCCGCTGGTTTGGGCGTGGCTGGGTTTCCGGGTGGTGGCCGCGGAACCAAGTCGGTGACCTTGTGAGACAGGTATCCGGGTTGGTTCCGCGTGACCGGGTCTTCGAGCGGTGGCCGCGGAACCAAGCCGGTGACCTATGGTGACAGGTCCCGGGGTTGGTTCCGTTTGGCTCCGCTTGGCGGGGGTTCGGATGGTGGTTGCGGAACCAAGCCGGTGACCTTGTGAGACAGGTATCCGGGTTGGTTCCGCTTGTACTCACAGGAGCGCTGGAGCTATCGGGAATGAGCAACTGCAGATCGAGGCTTGATACGTAATCAGTACTGCAGGGTCAGGCCTACCCCAGCGGAGCGCGGGGCGAGCAGGGGGGTGATGCGTAAAACGGTGGGGTGCGCGATGCGTGGGGGGCGCGCGGTGGCGAAGGGCTGGGGGCGCGCGGAGGCGGAGGGCTCGGAGGG
>CAYFWA010000634.1:1205-4607 GCA_964346625.1 uncultured Myxococcales bacterium | reverse complement strand
TCGCGATCGCCGGCGCGGCCTGGATCACGCTGACGCTGATGACGCCGCTCGCCCTCAGGGTGCCGGTCCGGGTGATCCCGCGGCGCGCCCTGGCGTGCCTCCGCCCGCGCCCACCGGCCGGCTCGACATCCGGCGGCCCGGTGAGCCCGCGGATTCCGAGGGCTCGAGCAAAGGTGAAGGGGGCTCCGGAGCGCCTGGAGCGAGCGACGAGGGCCGGGCGGATCCCTCCGGGCCCCTGCGGATGCGTGCGGGGCCCAGGGCCCCCGAGCCGCCACCGCCCGACGGCGCCCCGGAAGCCGCGCCCGGCTCCCCGGGAGGTGGGGATCCCGCGACGGCCGCTGACGCCTCCAACTCGGTGCCGCCCCCGCACCCGGGGACCTCCCGGTCCCGTCGGCGCGGCAAGGGGAAGCGCAAGTTCCACGTGGCGGTCTGGGGGCTGGGCATCGGCGCGCTGTTCCCGCTCAAGGGCAAGGGGCTGTATCGCGACTTCGCCGCCGGGCTCACGCTGAACATGGTCTTCGGGCTCCAGTTCTCGCCCCACTTCTCCACCGAGTTCAGCGTCTGGGGCTCGGCCCACTCGGACCCGGTGCGGGAGTCCACCGAGGGGCTCCCCATGAAGCTGTACTTCGGGCAGGCGGACCTTCGCTGGAACCTGATCCACGGCGGCCGCACCTTCGTCCCGTTCTTGCTGGCGGGCTTCGGGCTCGGCGCCCTGCAAGACGAGCGCATGGGCATCCTCGACAACCGGACCGACGGGTGGTTGGCCGTGGGCGTGAACTTCCGCGCGGGCGTCGGGCTGGACATCCACACCTCCCGCCACAGCCTCATCGGCTTGCGCGTCACCCTCGACAACCTGCTGTTCGGCGAGCCGTCGGGAGACGGAGGCACCGAGATCACCTGCGGCGACACCTACCAGCTCATGCTCGGGGCGACCATGGTGTTCGCGCTGCGTTTCTGACTCGAGTTTCGCCCCCCCCCACTCCGAAGAGTCCGTAGGTTGGAAACCACTGAGGGAAGCCACGGGGGCGGCGTCGGTCACCTGGCCGATTGTGCCCGGGGTGTGCGTGGGGTATCCTGGAGCCATCATCGCGCTGCTGCGCAGCACGGACGTGGGCCCCTGCACGCCGGGCGCCGGGGAGTCGAATCATGCTGAGGAAACGCTGGGTTGCCGATGGGACCGTCCGCTGCATGAGCGCCACGGCGGGCGGGCGGAAAGGGGCCGCCGGGAGAGCCGCCGCCAGGGCCGCCGGGAGAGCCGCGCTCGTTGTCGGTGTCGTCACCCTGGGCGGCCTGGGCTGCGGCCCCACCGATACCGGGGAAGGCGGGGACGCCGGCGCCAACACCAACGCGGAGGGAGACGCCTTCGTGGTTCCCCCGAACGACGAGGACGGCGACTACATCGCCGACTTCCACGAGGGGCGCGCCAACGAGCAGGACACCGACGGCGACGGCACGCCCGACTACCGGGATACGGACTCGGACGGCGACGGCATCCCGGACTCGGTTGAGGCCGGGGACAGCGATCTGCAGACCCCGCCGCGCGACAGCGACGGCGACGCCATCCCGGACTTCCGGGACAACGACAGCGACAACGACGGGATCCCCGACGGGCAGGAGGACGTAAACGGCAACGGCGTGGTGGACCCCGGGGAGACGGATCCCTACGCGGCGGACACCGACGGCGACGGCGTGACCGACCTCATCGAGGACGTGGCGGGCACCGATCCCAACGACCCCACCGACAACCCCGAGGCCCACGGCAACTTCGTGTTCCTGGTGCCGTACCAGGAGCCCGCGCAACCCACCGAGGACGACCTGCGCTTTCGGACCCACATCTCCAAGGTGGACCTGTACTTCCTGGAGGACATCTCCGTGTCCATGCAGGCGGAGCTGCAGGACATCCACGACAACGTGGTGACCATCCTCGACGAGCTCACCTGCGATCCCGGCGAGCAGCCCTCGAGCTGCCCGGCGGACTGCACCCAGAGCTGCGGCGACCACGCCTGCGATCCGGGCGAGAGCGCGCTGAGCTGCCCGGCGGACTGCGTGGGCACCTGCGGCGACGGGGCCTGCCTCGCCACCGAGACGCCGGACACCTGCCCGGCGGACTGCCCCGCGAGCTGCGGCGACGGCACCTGCGACGCCGCCGAGGATCCCGCCGCCTGCCCCTCGGACTGCCCGGGAAGCTGCGGCGACGGCATCTGCGCCGCCGGCGAGCAGCCCGCCATCACCGCCTGCATCCCGGATCTGTGGTCCGGGGCCGGGGCCTTCGGCACGGCCAGCAACCAGGCGGCCTGCCACACCTCCAACAACTGCGACCCCAACGGGGACGGCAACTTCGTCTACGAGAACCTGCTCAACGTGCAATCCCACGCCGGCGCCACCCAGGCGGCCCTGCCGAGCTGGTGCTGGGGCGTGCCCTGCTGGGAGCCCGGCCTGGCCGCCACCTTCTATACGGTCACCGGCATGGGCTCGCAGTCGGCCATCAACGCCGGCTACACCGTGCCGTCGCTGCCGGTGCCGGAGCCGGCGAGCTGCCCCTACGGCTACCGGGGCTATCCCTGCTTCCGGCCCGACTCGCTGCCCATCATCCTGCTCATCGGCGACGAGGAGTTCAAGGAGTGCTACCTTCCCGACGGCGCCAGCCTGGGCGACTGCGTGGCGAGCAAGCACCCGCGCATGACGCCCCGGGACTTCCCCATCGTCTCCGGCGCGGTCAACGATCTGGGGGCCAAGATCATCGGCATCCAGGGGGCGGGAGGGGGCGGCGAGCTGCGCACCGACTTCGAGACCCTGTGCGAGCAGACGGGATCAGTGGACGCCAACGGCAACCCCTACGTGTTCGACGGCGCCGACGCCAACGCGGGCCAGGCCATCGCCGACGGCATCCGGGAGCTCACCTCCTCGCTGCCGCTGGACATGGCCCCCGAGATGGTGGACGACGACACGGACCCGGTGGACACCCTCACCGCCTTCCTGGACCACCTCGAGTCCTTCACCCCCGGCACGGCGGACTGCATCCAGTGGCCCGACCTCGAGGACGCCGACCAGGACGGCTACGACGAGAAGTTCATCCAGGTCACCGCGGGGCTGCCCGTGTGCTGGAAGATCCACGTGAAGCAGAACACCTCGGTGCCGGCCACCTCCGATATCCAGATCTACCGCGCCGAGCTGCACCTGTGGGGCAACGGCGTGACCCTGCTGGACACCCGCACCGTGTGGTTCGTGGTGCCCCCGGACGTTTCGGGGCCCGTGATCGATTAGCGAACCCCACAAACAGCGCCCTTTTCACTACACCTCATACCTTCGCATACCTCCCCGCCGCACACTCTTCGGCGCATGGGATCCAACTTTTGGGCCGGCGGATCGTATATGCTGAACACGGGAGCTCGAGCCCCTGTC
>CAYFWA010000634.1:0-1105 GCA_964346625.1 uncultured Myxococcales bacterium | reverse complement strand
TGCGGAGACAGGTGCGGAGACAGGTGCGGAGACAGGTGCGGAGACAGGTGCGGAGACAGATGCGGAGACAGGCGCGGAGAGGAGTGTGGGATTGAGCCAAGGGTATCCAACGCACAGCGCCCGGTTGGCGCGAGCGATGCGCCGGTGGATCCAGGCGCCGTTGCTCGCGCTGGCGCTGACGCTCCTTGGGCTCGGGGCCCCGGGCCCGGCCCGGGGCCAGCGCGTCTCGGGGAAGACCAAGACCAGCACGACGCGCACGACGCGCACGACGCGCGCCAAACCCACCGGCGTGCCGGCCTGCGATCGGTACCTGCGCGTTTACCGCTGCTTCATCCAGCAGCTCCCCGGCGCGGCGCGCAGCCCGGCCCAGCGGGCCTACCAGAAGATGCTGCAGGCCTGGCAGCGCTCCATCCGAGCGGCCCGCGCCAGCGCCAGCTCCCGGGCCGCCATCGCCCGCGGGTGTCGCACCGCCTTGCGGTCCATCCAGCGGGCCCTGCGCAACAACCCCAAGGCCCAGCGCTGCGCGCGGGCGCTTGTCGCGCCGAACCCGCCGGCGCAGCCGCCACCGAAAAAGACCACCCGGACGCTGCGCGGGATGCCGGACTGCGAGCTGTTCGCTCGCCGCTTCTCCTGTTTTCGCAGCGCCGCCCCGGCCGGGGTGCGCTCGGAGCTCGAAGGCATGCGCCGCGTCTGGCAGCGCTGGTGGCAGCGGCTCACCCGGCCCGCCGTGGCCCCGGCCACCCGGACCCGAGCCCGGCGCTTCTGCCGGCAGGCCGACGCCGCCCTGCGCCGCCGCATCGGCCTGCTACGCGCCGGGCTGCGCTGCCTGCGGCTGCGACGCCGCCCACCGCCCCGCTCCGCCCGCCCGCGCCCGCGCCCGCGCCCGAGGCCCCGGACGCGGCCTCGCCCCCGAACGTCCCCTCGCCCCCGCCGTTGACCCGGCCCGCGAGAGCGAGCCCCAACGCGCGGGGTTCGAGCCTCATGACGATGGAAGCCACCGCGCGACTGCGTTACCCTGGGAACCATGAACCGCAGCGACTCAGGGCTCGTGCAAGAATAAGGGCTCGCGCAAGAATAAGGGCTCGCGCAAGAATAAGGGCTCGCG
>CAYFWA010000633.1:0-4611 GCA_964346625.1 uncultured Myxococcales bacterium | reverse complement strand
GGGGTGGCCGGGGGGGGCGGTCTCCCAGGGGAGGGCTCCCTCGGCTCCGCGGCGGCGCGCGGTGACGCCGAACGCGCTGGGGAGGCGGCCGTCTGTCCGGCACCCAGCGCGCAGAGCACGCCGGCGACCAGGAAGAGAAACAGCAGCCGGGGGGGGCGTCGGGGGGACATGGCGTCGCTTGGGATCCTCACGGCACCGTGCAGCCGTTGTTGGAGAACACGTACTGGACGAACAAGGCGCCCCGGGCTGCGCCTCCGGTCTGATCCTGGGGAAAGACGCACCCTCCCGCCTCGCAGGGAGTGCCCTCCGCGCAGATGCCCCCATAGGATCCGAGGGACGCTCCCGGGTACAGCACCGTGCCGTAGATCCCCGTCCACTCGTGGGGCCCGTCGCCGTCGCTCCATACCGCCCCGGCGGCGGGCTCGTCGAACAGCGCCCCGTCGGCGGTGGTGTATCCCAGGTAGAACGTGCTCTCGGGCGGGATGGGGCTCCCGTTACTCTCCGTGGGCGTGATCCCCTCGATGGGCGCGCCGGGCTCGTCCTGGGTGCCCTCGGCGAACACGCCGATCCAGGTGCCGCAGGTGGCCAGGGTGCGCTCACCAGCGGCCGGCTCGGGGCAGCCGATGGTCGCCAGGGCGGCGTCGCCACCCACCGCCGCCGTCCAGTCGTCCACCTGGTCGCTGGCGATGGCCACGGCCGTGACCCCGAGCAGGTTCTCGGTGCCGGCGGCGAAGGGGATGCCCGCGAAGGCGAAGTCGTCGCCCGCCGCGTCCGGGTGGTCGTCCACCACCAGGGCGATGAAGCCCGTGGCGGGCACTGGAACGTCCGTCACCCGGAAGGCCCCGGTGGTGGGGACGTACTCGGCCACCGCCAGCGGAGCCACGTTGGGGTTCCCGGCGTACTGCAGCGGATCGTAGACCCGCACCTCCAGCACCGCGCTGGCGTCCGCTGGCGCCGCGGGGTCGGCCACGGCCGTGTCGAGCAGCGCCCCCTCGTCATCCAGGAGCCACCGCACCCAGCCGTTGAGACAGATGGTTCCGGGCGGGTTGTCCTCGGGACACTCGGGCGGAGGCTCCACGCCCGGGTCCCGTCCCACGCAGACGAACCCGCCGGTGGGCACGCCGGCGTCGTCGAGCACGGGCTCCGGATCGGTGAACTCGCCGCAGAGGTCCTCGCTGGGCACGCACTCGTTGCCCACCCGAATCGTGCCGGCGCCGCAGTGCAGCCCCGCGTCGCTCCCGGTCACCGGGGTGGTGGGCACGCAGCGGTCGTCCTCCTCGCGGGTCCCCTCGCCGCACTCCAGCGGGTTGCAGCCGGCGGCGGTCAGCAAACCCACCGTGAGTCCGGTCACCAGCGCCGCCGCGAGCCAGGGCGCCCCCGGGCGCGCCGCCCGCCGCGTCCGCCGCGTCCGCCGCGTCCGCCGCGTCCGCCGCGTCCGCCGCGTCCGCCGCGCGAAATGGCCATCAGAGCTTAATCGGATCCTCATCGATATCCTCGAACACGATGACGTGCATGCTGATGGGCAAGGCGTAGGGGCTCTCGAGCTGGACGGAGGTGACCCCCCGATAGCGATCCCGCTCCACCGCGCCAAAGGGGCCGCCGGCCTGCCCCACCAGCAGCACCTGGCTGTCGGCTCCGGGCAGCAGATCCCGCCGGTCCCGCAGCTCGGCCGAGAGCCGCGCCGGATCCCGCTCCCGTGTCACCAGCAGCTCGGTCAGGCCGTGGAGCTTGCCCGCCAGGTTGAGGGAGACCCCCCCCACCGTGGAGCCGGTCCGGGGATCGACGCCGTCCACGACGCCGTAGAGCTTGCCGTTTTGGGGGAAGGTGAGCTGGGCGCCGTTTCCCACGTAGTACTCGGCGGGCAGCTCGTCGCAGAAGGCCTGCACCGCAGCCGGATCCAGGTTGTCGCGGCTCAGCTTCGCGACCGGATTTTCGAGGCCGGCGTCCACGAACAGCCGGTCGGGCCAGGCCGTGAAGTCGTAACCCGGCGCGTGCGCGTAGCCCGTGCCATCGGTCGACTCGGTGGGTGGCACCGAGATCACGCCGAGGATCTGCTCCAGGCGCTCGTAGCGCTGCATGTTGACCCACGGGTCGCAGGGTTGACCGGCCACGTCGATGCAGAAGTCGTCCTCGACGAACTGCTGACAGGGGTTTTCCACCTGGATCACCGGTCGGATCAGAAAGGATCGCAGCCGGACCCAGCCCCCGTCGTCGAGACGGGCGTGCAGCTCGTAGTGCGAGTAGTACCCGGGATCTCCCGGGCGAGCATGGGGCGTGGGCAGCACCAGGAAGCTGCGATCGAACCCGGGGGAGACGCTCAGGTTCGCCTCGAGCCGGGTCCCGTCGTAGTTGTCCACACACGCCGCCATCAGCAGCGTGAGTGATGCCATCCCCAACCACATCCGAAGAAGGAACCTCGGTAACTGATTGATTGTATTAACCATCTCTGCCCACTTGCCGTTGGGCCACTCAACGACGACACAAAAATCTCTTTTACATTATAAGGGAACCATCGGGAAGAAGTCATCCGATAAGTTCGAAAGGTAAATTATTTTCACCGGTCACCGGGTTTGATTGCATGACACGGCGTAGGCTTTGGGCTTGCCATGTCACCGGGAGATTCGCTACCAATCCACGTCGTATCGGTTGGTTTATCGGTTGGTTTATCGGTTGGTTTATCGGTTGGAAGGCAGCGGCCGAGAAACCAACGTCACCGCTCCCGAATCCGCGGGAGGGCCGTAGGGGGTCCGAAAGGAGACCATGCGAATCGTACGTTTTCAGACCACCGATGGGACGGAGCGCTGGGGTCGCGACCTGGGTGACGGTACGGCCATCCCTCTGGAGGGTGACCTGCCCGGCGCCCTGCGCGAGGCGGGTGCGCCCCTGTCCATTACGCGCCGGCGCTGCCCGCTCGACCCCCGCGCAATCCTGTGCATCGGGCTCAACTACCGAGACCACGCGCGGGAGACCGGCAAGGACCTGACCGATCGGCCGGTGCTCTTCATGAAGAACCCAGCCGCGGCCTGGCACCCGGACGCCGCCATCGCCCTGCCCCGGCGTTTCGTCGAGCGTCCGGAGGTGGACTACGAGGTGGAGCTGGCGGTGATCATCGGGAGGGCCGCGCGCAACGTCTCGCCGTCGGGCGCGCTGGAGCACGTTTTTGGCTACACCATCGGCAACGACGTGTCGGCCAGGCGCGTCCAGAAAAAAGGGGGCGGTGGACAGTGGGTCCGAGGCAAGAGCTTCGATACCTTCTGCCCCCTGGGCCCCGTCCTCGTCACCGCGGATGAGATCCCGGATCCCCAACAGCTCGGCCTGCGGACGAGGCTCAACGGCGAGCTCATGCAGGACTCCAACACCTCCGAGATGGTCTTCGGCGTGGCCGATCTCATCGCGGATCTGTCCACCGACACCACCCTGCTGCCGGGCACGGTGCTGATGACGGGCACGCCGGCCGGGGTGGGCTTCGTGCGCGATCCCCGCCGGTTCCTGATGCCAGGTGACACGCTGGAGCTCGAGATCGACGGCATCGGGGTGCTCCGCAACCCCGTCGGCCAGGCGGTCTGAAAGCACGTCTCAACCAACCGGGTCACCACAGGCTCCACAATCGGGGGACCGCGGACGCGAGCCCTTACCACCCGATGGAGGACGCGGCCACCGCCGAGATCTCGCGCACCCAGGTCTGGCAGTGGCTGCGCTACGGCGCAACTCTCGATGACGGTCGGACGGTGGATCGTCCCCTGTTCGCGCAACTATCCCCTCCCCCTCCATCGCTGTTATCTTGCCGGGTACCGGTCTGCTCCTCGCGCGAAAGGAAGGCCCCCGTGGATCTACCCCTGAGACTGCAAGTGGATGTCAGCGGCGGGCGCTTGCGCCTGCGCCGCTGGGATCCCAAAAAGCGCCAGCTCTCCCTGCACGTGTGCTCTGCCGCTGGCAAGGAGGTGGGGATCGTGCGCTTCGCCCCGGTCTCGTTTCTCTGTCTCCCCGTGGAGACGGAGGTGAAGTCCCTGGAGCCCTGTGCTCCGGACAGCCTCCCCACGGACTTCTGGAGCCGCGCCAGCCCCACCGCCGCGAGCCTGCGATCCGCCAAGGCCGTGGTGTTCGTCCACACCCCGGATCGCCAGCGCCACTACCTGGTGACCTCGGGCGTACGTTACGACCGCACTTGAATCCATACCGTAAACACTGAGGGAAATGGGCCCGGATGCGCCGGGCACCCGGATGCGCCGGGCACACGGATGCCCGGGTTCACGGATGCGCCGGCACGCCGGGGAGTGGCGGATGGGGACGCTTGCGTCGGCGGCGCTCGAGGTGAAGCGCGATCACCGGGCGCGCCGTGCGGCGCTTGGTTCGCCGCCGATACCGCGCCGCCAGGGCCGCGCCCAGCCGGCGCTGCAGCGCAGCCAGCCGCTTCTGGTCGGTGAGATCCGCGCAGGTGGCCGAGTCGAGCACCTTCTCGAAGACCTGGTTGATGCCCTGTCGCTCCTTGGCGTCTTTCACGAAGGCGATGAGGCGCCGGTCCCGCGACTGGATCAGGATCTTCGTCACCGCGAGGTTGCAGCGTTTGAACCGATGGGGCCGAGGCAACCGGAAGGTGTGGGAGTGGTAACC
>CAYFWA010000632.1:0-4612 GCA_964346625.1 uncultured Myxococcales bacterium | reverse complement strand
CGGGGGGCCGGCGGGGCGCCGGGCGGAGACCACAGCGCAAATGGCTCGTTTCCGGTCCCGGTTGCGGTGACGGGGCGCTGCGGGTTATAAATGTTCGGTCCAACCCGTTCGGGGGACGGCCGCTCGCTCGAGCCATTGGCTCGCTCGTTTGACCCAATGGCTCGAGAAACGAATACCAGCCTGAACGAGGGAACGACGGAACGACGGAACGACTACTCGAGGGAGATCCCCCTCGAGTGATTTCCCATGGAGGTAAAAAAACATGCGTACGACTAAGCTCTGGATTCCGGTGATCGCGCTCGCCTTCGGCCTCTCGGCCGCGGTGGGCTGCAGCGACGACGACAACGGCGGGCCGATGTGCGGCGACGGCGTGGTGGAGGGTGACGAGGAGTGTGACGGCAACGAGTTCGCCGTCACCGACGACTGCGAAAGCGAGGGCTACTACGGCGGCGAGGTGAGCTGCAGCGCGAGCTGCACCGTGGACTTCTCGGCCTGCCACAACTGCGGCGACGGCGTGAAGGACGACGACGAGGAGTGCGACGGCAGCGACCTCGACGGCGCGGACTGCATCTCCGAGGGCTTCGACTCGGGCACGCTCTCCTGCACCAACGACTGCCTGCTCGACACCACCGAGTGCGTCACCAACACCTGCGACATCGCCGCCTGGTCCACCGAGAGCGCCACCGGCCTCACCGACGAGGTGGAGTGGTACTACGAGGAGATCGTCTCGGACGGTGGCCTGTACTACCTGTTCATCGTGGATCTGTACGACGACGGCTCGGGGAGCTACCTCGAGACCGGCGACCATACCCTGGGCACCGGCCCCGAGGCCACCTACGCCGACTGCTACTACTGCAGCTACGTGGTGGAGTGCACCGACTCGAGCTGTGAGACCCCCGGCGCGTTCTACTTCCCCACCGAGGGCACCATGTCCCTGGACACCCTCGGCCCGGTGGGCGGTTCCCTTACCGGCGGCATGAGCAGCGTCATCTACACCGAGTGGGACACCGACAGCGACGAAGCTGTCACCGACGGCGCCTGCATCGACGTCGAGTCCTACAACTTCGACTTCTCTCCGCTCGGCCAGGCCAACTGGTAGCGGGTAGCCCCCGCGCAACGACGCGTTTCGGCTCGTAGCGACGCGTCGCTCCTTTCTCTCGCGCCCTCCTTCTCTCCTTCTCCCCACCTCCTCACCTCCCCACCTCCCCACCTCCCCACCTCCTCACCTCTTCACCTCCTCACCTCCTCGACTCCTCACCTCTTCACCTCCTCACCTCCTCGACTACGCTGGCGCGACCGAGCCTGCCGCGGCCGCCGGCGCGGTGACCCATCCGCGGCGTCAGTGAAAGTCGTGCGAACGCACGTGGGCGGCGCCGGCGGCGGGGGCGACGGTGCGGAAGCGCTCCCCCTGTACGTTGATCACGCCCTGCTCGTTTTGCAGCCGCCCCTCCACCAGCAGCACCGGGGCGGTGCGCAAAAGCTGTTGGTGACGCTCGAAGCGCGCCGGGCGCACGATGACGTTCACGGTGCCTCGCTCGTCTTCCAGAGTGACGAAGAAAAAGCCCTTGGCCGTGGCAGGGCGCTGGCGGCAGATCACCACGCCGCCCACCCGCACCCGGCGACGCGAGGGGAGGTGGCGCAGCCGATCGGAGCGCAGCACGCCCCGCCGCTTCAGCTCCGGGCGCAGGTGCTCCATAGGGTGGCCCAGGGCCGAGGCGCCGGTGCTGGCGTAGTCGTAGAGCACCTGCTCGGCGGCCGCCAGGGGGCGCCCCGGCGCGGGCCGGGGATCCGGCGGGGCCGGGGCGAGGGGGGCGGCGCGGTTGCGCACCAGCCGCAGCACCTCCCAAAGCGCCGCGCGCCGATCGGGGAAAAAGGAGCCGAAGGCCCCGGCGCGGGCCAGGGCCTTGAGCTCGGGCTCGCCGAGTCCGGAGCGCGCCACCACGTCCGCCGCGTTTTCGAACGGGCGCGTGGTGATGGCCCGCTCCAGCCGCTCGCGGGCCACCGGCCCGAGCCCGTCCACCAACCGCAGCCCCAGCCGCACCGCCCGGCGGGGCCCCCGGATGGCCGCGTGAGTGCCGGGCTGAGGCGAGCCGAAGGGACGCTCCGCGGGCTCGACGCTGCACAGCCAGCGGCTGCGCCCGAGATCCGGGGGGCGCACCTCCACCCCGCGGCGCCGGGCGTCGTGGACCAGGGTGCCCGGGGCGTAAAAGCCCATGGGCTGGGCGTTGAGCAGGCAGGCCAGGAACTCGGGGGCGTAGTAGAGCTTCACGAAGGCCGAGGCGTAGACCAGCAGGGCGAAGCTGGCGGCGTGTGACTCGGGGAAGCCGTAGTTGGAAAATGCGGTGAGCTGGGCCGCGATGCGCTCGATGGTATCCTCGTCCAGGCCGTTTTTGCGCATGCCCTCCACCAGCTCGGCGCCGATGCGGGCCATGCGCCCCTCGGAGCGCTTGAAGCCCATGGCCCGCCGCAGCTCGTCGGCCTGCTCCGGGGAAAACCCCGCGCAGGTCACCGCGCACTTCATGCCCTGCTCCTGAAACAGCGGCACCCCCAGGGTGCGCCGCAGCACCGGCTCCAGGCTGGGGTGCAGGTAGGTGACCTCCTCCTCGCCGCGGCGGCGGCGCAGGTAGGGGTGCACCATCTCCCCCTGGATGGGCCCCGGCCGGATGAGCGCCACCTCCACCACCAGGTCGTAAAAGCGCCGGGGCTGCAGCCGGGGCAGGGTGTTCATCTGCGCCCGGGACTCCACCTGGAACACGCCGATGGTGTCCGCCGCGCACAGCAGGTCGTAGACCCGCGGGTCGTCCATGGGCAGCCGGGCCAGGTCGAGGCGCTCGCCGCAGGTGCGCGCGATGAGCCCCGCGGCGTCCTGCAGCAGGGTGAGCATGCCCAGGCCCAGCAGGTCGAACTTCACCAGCCCCGTGGGGGGCAGGTCGTCCTTGTCCCACATGATCACCGAGCGGTCCGGCATGGAGGCGGGCTCGGTGGGCACCACCTCGGCCAGGGGATCGGCGGTGATCACGAAGCCCCCCACGTGGATGGAGCGGTGGCGGGGTACCTCGGACAGCCCGCGCACCACCCGCAGCAGCGCCTGGATCCGGGGCTCCCGCGGATCCAGCCCCGCCGCGGCGGCGCCGCCGGCGGCCAGGGCGTCGGCCGCCTGGTCCGCCTCTAGGTGCCGGTCGGTCTGGCGCGCCAGGGCGTCGCCCTGATCCGGCGAGAAGCCCAGGGCCCGGGCCGCGTCCCGCACCGCGGAGCGGGCGCGGTAGGTGATGGCCTCGCACACCATGGCCGCGTGGTCACGGCCGTAGCGCTCGTAGACGTACTGCAGCACCTGCTCGCGGTCCCGGTGGGCGATGTCCAGGTCGATGTCCGGCGGCTCGCCCCGGGACTCGGACAGGAACCGTTCGAACAAAAGCTCCATGCCCACCGGGTCCACCGCGGTGATGCCCAGGCAGTAGCACACCGCGGAGTTGGCGGCCGATCCGCGCCCCTGGCACAGGATCCCGTGGCGCCGGCAAAAGCGCACCAGGTCCCACACGATGAGGAAGTACCCCGCCAGGCCCAGGCGCCGGATGACCTGCAGCTCGTGGTCGAGCTGCCGGCGGTGTGCCGCGGTGGGCTGCGGGTAGCGCTCCCGCATGCCCTCGCGCACCAGCCCGGCCAGAAAGTCGTCCGCGTCCATGTACAAGTCCCCAGCAGCGTCCCCAGCAGCGTCCCCAGCAGCGTCCCCAGCAGCGTCCCCATCTGCGTCCGTCTCCACGGCCACGTCGGCGTCCACGTCGGCGTCCATGTACACGTTCCCGTCTGCGTCCGCCTCCGTCTCCGCCTCCACGTCCACCTTTGCGTCCGCCTCCGCCTCATCGTCCACGTTCACGTCCAAGGGCAGGGGGAACGCGGGCAGCCGCGGCGCCAGGTCGGCCAGCCGGAACTGGCAGCGCTGCGCGATCTCCACGCTGTGCCACAGCCCCCGACGCCCCCCCGGCGCCCGCTCCCAGCGCCGCGCCAGGGCCGAGAGCGAGGCCAGGTGCCACCCGTCGTTGGGCCGCAGCCGGGTGCCCGCCTCCTCCAGGGTGACCCGGTGCCGCAGGCAGGTGAGCACGTCGTGGAGCTCCCGGCCCGCCGGCTCGGCGTAGTGCACGTTCCCCGTGACCACCCAGGGGGCGTCCAGGCGGCGGGCCAGCGCCACCAGCGGCCCGACCAGCGCGCTCTCATCGGGCGTGTCGTGGTCCATGACCTCCACGGCGAACCGGTCGCCGAAGGCCTCGTACAGCCGCCCGGCAAACCGCAGCGCCTCCGCCTCCCGCCCCTGGCGCAGCAGGGTGGGCACCCGGCCACGGGGGCAGCCCGACAGCACGAACAGCCCCTCGGGCCGCGCGAGCAGCTCCTCCAGCCGCACCCGCGGCATCCCCCGCTCCGCAGGCGCCACCGCCCGCCCCGCGCGGCCGCGCGGCGCCGAAGCCGAAGCCGAAGCCGAAGCCGAAGCCGAAGCCGAAGCCGAAGTGGGAACGGCGCAGTAGCGCGTTGTACCTTCAGACGCGCGTTCCGTTCAAGATACGTCGGCCATGCTGTAGCGGGCCCGTTGCCGGGCGCACCGGACGCGAACGAGTCACGA
>CAYFWA010000631.1:0-4613 GCA_964346625.1 uncultured Myxococcales bacterium | reverse complement strand
GCAGCTTTTCGCCGAGTCGCTGCGCTGGCTGTTTCGTCGGCCGTTCCGGATCCGGCAGTTTCTCTACGCCATGGACTTCTTCGGCGTGGGATCGCTGCCCATCATCATGCTGGTGGGCTTTTTCACCGGCGCGGCCTTCAGCCTCCAGGTGGTGGCCATCTTCCGCAGCTTCGGCACGGAGGCCTACATCGGGCCGGTGGTGACCATCTCCCTGGCGGTGGAGCTCTCGCCGGTGCTCACCGCGGTGATGGTCACCGCCCGGGCGGGCTCGGCGGTGGCCACGGAGCTCGGCTCCATGCGGATCACCGAGCAGATCGACGCCATGCGCACCATGGCAGTGAACCCGGTGCAGTACCTGGTGACCCCCCGCGTGGTGGCGGCCACCCTCGTCACGCCCATGCTCACCATGGTGTTCACCCTCGCCGGCGTTTTGGGGGCTTACGCCGTGGCCGTGCTGCTCATGGAGGTGGATCACGGGTTTTTCGTGAGCGAGACCGAGTGGATGACCGACGCGTGGGACATCACCCAGGGGCTGATCAAGGCGGCCATCTTCGGGCTGTGCCTGGCGGTGATCTCCTGCGAGCGGGGCTATCACGCCGAGGGGGGCGCCCGGGGGGTGGGCCTGGCCACCACCCAGGCGGTGGTCTATAGTTGTGTGACGATCCTGATGCTGGACTATTTCGTGTCGGACATCCTGTTCATCCTCGTGCCCTGAGCCGACCATGAGCGAAGTGAGTGAAGACGACCTCACCATGCGTGACGAGCGCTTCCAGCTCCGCATCCGCGGGCTGCACAAGAGCTTCGGGGAGCATCACGTGCTCCGGGGGGTGGACCTCGATCTGGAGCGGCACCGGATCAACATCATCATCGGGGGGTCGGGGCAGGGCAAGTCGGTGCTGCTCAAGCACCTCATGAGGCTGCTCGAGCCGGACGAGGGGGGCATCTACGTGGACGGGCAGGACATCGTGAAGATGCCCGAGACCCGGCTCAACGAGGTCCGCCGCAAGTTCGGGATGCTCTTTCAGTACGCCGCGCTGTTCGACTCGCGCACGGTGGAGGAGAACGTGGCGTTCCCCCTGCACGAGCACACGCGGCGCTCGCGGGGCGAGATCCGCGAGATCGTGCGGGACAAGCTGCACGCCCTGGGGCTGCACAACATCGAAAA
Source organism: uncultured Myxococcales bacterium (assembly GCA_964346625.1). Classification (GTDB taxonomy): domain Bacteria; phylum Myxococcota_A; class Polyangia; order HGW-17; family JAJRWW01; genus CAYFWA01. Next base: position 3,448 of record CAYFWA010000631.1, on the reverse strand, counting down.
GAAGCTGCCCTCGGAGCTGTCCGGCGGCATGCGCAAGCGGGTGGGGCTCGCCCGGGCCATCGTGCTGGAGCCCGAGATCCTGATCTACGACGAGCCCACCACCGGGCTGGACCCCATCGCCACCAAGAACGTGGACGACATGATCGCCGACATCTCGAGCCGGCTCGGGGTCACCAGCATCGTCATCAGCCACGACATGGCCTCCACCTTCCGCATCGGCGACCGGATCGCCATGCTCGCGGCGGGGCGCATCGTGGAGGTGGGGACTCCCGAAGAGATCCTACGGTCGCGCAACGAGGATCTCCGGCGCTTCGTGGAGATGTCGGGGATGGTGAAGTTTGCCGGCGCGGACGCGGGGGGGGCCGTGGCATGAAGGGCTGGAGCACCGCGCTCAAGGTGGGCGTGTTCTTCGCCGTGATCCTGGTGGCGAGCTACGTCATGTTCAAGCGGGTCCACGAGGGGTTCCGGGACTCGGACGGCTATCGGCTCTACGCGCTGTTCGAGGACGGCTCGGGGCTGGTGGCCAAGTCCCAGGTGACCATCGCCGGGCTGCCCGCGGGCAAGCTCGACAAGCGCTCCATCCAGGACAACAAGGCCCGGGTGGACGTCCGGGTGGATCTGGAGCACAAGATCTACGAAAACGCGGTGATCTACAAAAAGTCGGTGTCGTTGATGGGGCAGTACTACCTGGAGATCGACCCCGGGACGCCCTACTCGCCGAACCCCGAGGACCCCGACGGCCCCCCCGTGAAGAACCGGCTCCTGCAAGACGGGGATCGCATCCGCACCGCCGTGGAGGCGGTGGGTGTGGACGACATCTTACCCCAGGTCAAGCAGCTCGTGGGTACGGTGAACGACCTGATGGCCAAGGACATCCGGCGGGTGATCGGGGCGCTGGAGCGGGACATCTCGAACCTGCTGGCCGAGGTGAAGAAGCTCACCAAGGGGCCCATCACCAACGCCGTGAAAAACGCCAACGTGGTGATCCGCGACGTGGGCAAGCAGGTGGACCGCCTGGTGCGGCAGCTCAACACCATTGCCAAGGATCTGCGGCCCATGACCCGCGACGCCTCCAAGGAGGTGGTGGCCATCCTGCGGGACGTCAAGCAGATGACCGGCCGGCTGCGGCAGGCGGTGGACCCCAAGGACCCGAAGCAAAAGGGCGTGGTGGACCGCATCGAGCGCATCGCCGCGCGGCTGGAAAAGAGCGTGGACCGCGTGATGGGCAAGGTGGACAAGGCCGCCGACGACGTGCCGGAGATCACCGGGGACGTCAAGAAGATCACCGGCGACATTGCCGATGGCAAGGGCGTGATTGGCAGCTTCATCACCGACCAGGCCCTGGCCGCGTCGGTGAAGGACACGGTCTACGAGGCCGGCGAGTTCATCCGCTCCATCACCGGGCTGCAGACCATCGTGGGCCTGCGCTCGGAGTACAACGTGCTGGCCAACTCCCTCAAGACCTACGTCACCATCCGGCTGCAGCCCACCGCGGACAAGTACTACCTGGTGGAGCTCATCGACGATCCCCGGGGCAACCGTAGCGTGACCCAGACCGTGACCCGCTCGGACGACCCGAGCGAGCCGCCGGTCAAGCGCGAGGAGAAGGTGGAGGTCACCGAGGCGTTCCGGATCAGCTTCATGTTCGCCAAGCGGGTGGGCTTCGCCACCTTCCGCTTCGGCATCAAGGAGTCCACCGGGGGCGTGGGCCTCGACCTGAACTTCTTCAAGGAGCGGTTGGTCTTCAAGACGGATCTCTTCAACTTCCAGGCCAACGTGTTCCCCCGGCTGAAGGTCTCGGCCGCGTGGATGTTCTACCGGCGGCTGTACCTGGTGGCCGGCGCCGACGACGTGCTCAACGCGCGGGGGCGCACCGGCGCCGGCGGGGGGCGAGACTACTTCATCGGCGCCATGCTCCAGTTCAACGACAAGGACCTCAAGGCCCTGCTGATGTTCGCCGGCTCGGCGCTCACCGGCGCCTCGGGCAACTAAGGGCTCGAAGCCCATTGCAGGGAGCTCGATTTCATGCGTGCATTCCCATTGTTTACCGCGGCGCTCGCCATGACGGCCGTGGGGTGTGTGGACAACGCGGCCTCGGGGCAGACCACGCCCCGGGGTAGCCGGGGCGGTCAGGGAGCGGTCGCCGCGGGCGGGGGCGGTGGAAGCGGCCGCGGATCTGGCGCCGGGGGCGGGGGCGTGCTGGACATGCGCGGCGGAGGGGGGCCGGGGGTGGACCGCCCGGCCCGCTCCGGCGGGGCGGCGGTGCGACCCCGCTACCGCGATCCGCGGCGGCTTTCGCCGCCCACCAAGGGGGGCGCCCAGGCGAAGGTGGTGATCGAGGAGTTCACCGACTTCGAGTGCCCCTTTTGCGGCCGGGCCGCCAGGACCCTGGAGCGGGTGCTCGCCCACTACGGCCAGCGCGTGAAGCTGGTGTTTCGGCACCTGCCCCTGTCGTCCATCCACCCCCAGGCGAAGATGGCCGCCGAGGCGGCGGTGTGCGCTCAGGCTCAGGGGAGGTTCTGGGCCATGCAGCGGCTGCTGTTTCGCAACCGGCGCAACCTCACGCGGGCGGATCTGCTGCGCTACGCGCGCCGCATCGGGCTCGACGTGCCTCGGTTCCGCCGAGATCTGGATCGGGGCGCGTGTCGTAAGCGGGTGGAGGCGGACCTGGCCGAGGCGCGCAAGCGGCAGATCGAGGGCACGCCGGCGTTTTTCATCAACGGCGTGAAGCACGAGGGCGCGCTGTCCTTCGCTCGGTTCCAGCGCCTCATCGACGCCGAGCTGGGATCGTGACCGTGACGCGGGACCGAGCCAGGCGTTGCGTGGCGGCCGGCGGGCGCGCGGGCCGCGGGCCGGCGGGCCGCGGGCGCGCCCTGGTGCTGGCGGCGCTGTTGTGCAGTGGGGGCTGCTCCAAGACCGAGACGAAGACCTCCGCCGTCGCGCCCGCGGCCAGACAGACGCCTGTGGCGCGGGACATCGCGTCCCACGCCGCCGCGAGATCACGACGCGCCGCGACGAGCCCTCGCGCCATGGCGACGGATCATCGCCCCGCGGCGCGCCCTCGCGCCATGGCGACGGATCGTCGCTCCGCGGCGCGGCGCGCGGGCGCCCGCCGCGCCGCGGAGCGGCGCGCCGGTTCACGTCGCTCGGCCGCGACGGAGGCCCCCTTCGCGGTGGACTCGTCGGTGGACCTGCGCCCGCGCTGGGCCGCGGTACCCGGCCGCACCTGGCAGCGGGTGAGCTACCGCGGCGCGGCCGGCGATCGCGTCCCCGCGCTGTATCGGGCGGCGCGTGGCGCCGGGAAGCGACCCGCGGTGATCCTGGGACACGGCCACGGCGGGGACGCCCGCTCCATGGCGCGGTTTTTCGGGAGCGCGCTGTCGCGGCGGGTCCACGTGCTGGCGGTGAACCACCCCTACCACGGCCACGGCCGCCGGGGGCCCCCCCC